>JAOZSV010000129.1:0-5262 GCA_029939505.1 Thiotrichaceae bacterium
CTAACTACAAGGATTGAATATAAGCAGGGATAAACCGTTATCATTCAAATTTTTTGTTCAAAAAAATCTCGAATGTTTTTGGGTGCAATTTGACTTATCCTTGTTTATATCAAATCCTTATAGTTATATTGGTGTAAAAAAACAGGCGAACTGATGAGAAAATTTGAAGAGGCTTTTTGGGCATCAAAGGCAATTGAGGCGGAAAAAAGTGGCTACAATGGTTTACATTTTGATTCAGATTCACTTCCAAGCATCAATCCGTTGATTCCGTTAATCCGTTCTACTAAACATGACATTATAAAAAGTTCAGACCTTGTTCATCAACGTTTAAATTGCCCTACCCTACTTTAACTATCAGGGCGAAGTGTGCCGTTGCACCAACAGGACGTTGCCCACCCTACCTGACTCTGGTATTAAGTGTACAAAATTTCTTCAAGAAGCTGAGTTTTTAGAAATCCGGTTTTTTGTCAAAAAAAAACCTCTGAGGTTTCTAAAACCTCAGAGGTTTCAAACAGGGTTTCCAAAACCTCAAACTTGATGAAGTCGCCTGTTTTTTTAACGGGCTAACTACAAGGATTGAATATAAGCAGGGATAAACCGTTATCATTCAATTTTTTTCTTCAAAAAAATCTCGTTAGAAATCCGATTTTTTGAAACGGATTTCTTAAACATTTTGGAAACATAGTGCGTCACATCAGTTATAATGTATTTTTAGATGCTCGAATTTTCATAAACAGTGCCATTTAAGAAACTCGTAAGGTGTATAAGCGAAGCGTCATACACCAAAACATGTTTAATGAGAATAATTATTAAAAGGTGCATGACGCTATCGCTTATGCACCCTACAAATTACATGTGTGTTGTATACGGCTTACGAGTTGAAAAGTTTGGCGAAGTCATTCAAGAAAAATTACCCAGCAAATCTCTCGTTTCAAATTACCATTGGATCCATTGGATGAACTCACAGACGTTTTTGCCAGTACCTCACTCAATCTACCTGCATTGCTAACAAGGTATAAGGATTATCTTGCGCGTCTAAGGGGGCAAAACATTAATCCTTGGAAAGAACAACCCCGCAGAAAAACCGATTTGCACTTGATAGAAGCGGTGGGACATTTTCATTTGTTTAGCTGGCTTAGGGATGCGGTGAGAGAGGATTGTATCGTCAGTCCAGAATTTCCCGCAGGATCGGGTCAAGTAGATATCCATTTACGATGTGGAACTCAACGAGGCATTATTGAAGTGAAAAGTTTTGTTAAACACTCTCAAATAAAATCGGCTCAAGATCAAGCCGCTGACTATGCAAAGCATTTAAGCCTTGATTGTGTAACGGTTGCGCTATTTATTCCTGTGCTTGATGAAACGGTGCTTGAAAAACTGTCTTCTCAAGTGGTGCTTAATGGGGTTGAGGTGAATGTGGTGGCTATTGGGTGGGTATTACTAAACCTGACAGGTTTAAAGCAACGTTGTAAAAGTGATTTTGTTTGAGCCAAACCTGTCAGGTTTAGTGACGAGGTTTAATTTTTTTGAAGAAAAAACTTAAACCTCGAATATTTATTGATATACTGGTATTTAATTTTTACAAGCCCCATTTCAAAAAGGAAATAGTACAAAATGCAGTTTGATACCCCTTATTATCTCATTGATGAACAACGATTAAGCAAAAATTTAAAAAAAATTCAGTGGTTAAAGGAAAATGCTGGAGTTAAATCAGTATTGGCTTTAAAGTGCTTTTCCACTTGGCCCGTTTTTGAACTCATGTCTCAATATATGGATGGGACAACCAGTAGTTCATTGTATGAAGCCAGATTGGGTTATGAAGAATTTGGTAAAGAGGTTCATGCTTATAGTGTTGCTTTTTCCAAGGATGAAATCACAGAATTAAAACAATATGCTGACAAAATTATATTTAATTCAATTTCCCAATTAAAAACCTTTTATTCTAAAATAAATCATTTGGATATCGGATTACGTCTTAATCCACAAGTGAGTTATTCTGATTATGATTTAGCCGATCCTGCGCGTAAACATTCAAGGCTTGGAGTCACAAACTATTCATCTGTATTAGACATTGCAAATTTAATTAATGGTGTCATGTTTCACTATAATTGTGAAAATGCCAATTTTAATAATTTTTCCACTTTGTTGGATGCGATAAGTGATACTTATAGTGATTTATTATTTCAACTCAATTGGGTTAGTTTAGGAGGTGGCATTTATTTCACCTTAGATGATTATCCTTTAGAAAAATTCAGTCAGAAATTAAAAGCATTCGGTGAATATTTTAATATTCAAGTTTACTTAGAACCAGGAGAAGCAGTAATAACCAATTCCGTCAGTTTGGTTACTAGCGTGTTGGATATTGTACACAATGAACTTGATATTGCCATTGTAGATAGTTCGATTGAAGCACATATGCTAGATTTACTTACTTATCGTGAATCTGCTGTAATGAAAGCTCCCTCATTCAAAAAATACTATTATATGATTGCAGGTAAATCTTGTCTTGCGGCTGATATTTTTGGTCAATTTCATTTTAATTCCCCCTTGAAAGTAGGAGACAAAATTCATATTATAGATGCGGGTGGTTATACGATGGTTAAAATGAATTGGTTTAATGGTTTGAGAATGCCTTCTATTGTTATCAAAAGATTAAATGGTGATTATGAGCAGGTCAAAAATTTTGACTATCATGATTTTAAACAAAATTTAGGATGTGCAGCATTTTTGCAGTAAGAATGATGAAAAAAAATGTATTAATTATCGGTGCTGGCGGAGTGGCGAATGTCGTTGCTCACAAATGCGCTCAACATAATGATGTGTTGGGTCATATTTGTATTGCTTCCAGAACCCAAAGTAAGTGTGATGCGATTATAGAAAGTGTCCATCGGAAAAACAACTTAAAAGAGAAGGGCAACAGGTTCTATTCGCGACAAATTGATGCGATGGATATTCCTGCCACAGTTAAGTTGATTAAGGAAACGGATTCTGCAATTGTGATCAACGTGGGTATTGCATTTATTAATATGTCAGTTTTGCAGGCTTGTCTTGCAACAGGTGCGGCTTATATTGATACCGCTATTCATGAGGAACCAGATAAGATTTGTGAAAATCCGCCTTGGTACGCTAATTATGAATGGAAATATTTAGAAGCCTGTAAGGAAAAAGGCTTAACAGCTATTTTAGGTGCAGGTTTTGATCCTGGTGTAGTGAATGCTTATTGTGCCTATGCTGTGAAACATTATTTTGATGAAATTGATAGCATTGATATTATGGATGTCAATGCTGGCAATCATGGTCAATATTTTGCGACTAATTTTGATCCAGAAATTAATTTCAGAGAATTTACGGGTACAGTATGGACTTGGATTAATCGCCAATGGGTTAGTAAGCCGGTGCATTCTGAGAAGCAAAATTATCATTTTCCTGTTATTGGTGAACAGACGATTTATTTAACTGGACATGATGAATTACATTCTTTATCAAAAAACATCAAAGCCGATAATATTCGTTTTTGGATGGGCTTTAGTGATCATTATATTAATTGTTTTACCGTACTCAAACAAATTGGATTACTTTCCGAACAACCTGTTACCACAGCGGAAGGCTTGAAAGTTGCTCCATTAAAAGTAGTTAAAGCCTGTTTACCTGAACCTGCTTCCTTAGCACCTAATTACACAGGTAAAACTTGTATCGGTAATCTTGTCAAAGGTAAAAAAGATGGCCAGGAGGAAGAAATTTTTATCTATAATATTTGTGATCATAAAAAATGTTATGAGGAAGTAGAATCTCAAGCGATTTCTTATACTGCTGGAGTTCCAGCGGCAGCGACCGCAATTTTAATCGCCAACGGTTTATGGGATGTGAAAAAAATGGTTAATGTGGAGGAACTTGATTCCGATCCCTTTATCCTGCTTTTAAATGAGATAGGATTGCCAACTCAAATTGAGAAAAAATAATTTGGGTTGGTGTTCGTTCAAAATAACCGCAATAATACCGAGTCAGTGTTTCTTAAAACAGGATAGATTTTTCGTATCTTCTCTAATTCGTATCTTCTCTAAATGGAAAAAACCTGATAGGTTTGGGTCAGTTTACCCACACTTTTTGAGAAGATACGATTTTTCTTTGACTGAAATATTTGTAACTACTCAGCCTTTGTACAGGACATTTTTTATTGTTTTCGAGGCTAAAGTTTTTTTAACGAAAAAACTTTAGCCTCGAAATCAGAATTTTCAGAATTTGAAAATTTTCAGAATTAAAAATCGAGTGAATTTTCATTGACTTATGAGGTTTGAAATTCTGTTAATTCTTCAATTCTGATAATTCTGATTCTAACAATGGAAAGTGATTTAAATCAATGAATTATAAAAAAATGTCCTGTACAAAGCTACTCCGCCTTGAAATCAATTTCAAGGCTGAAAGCTAAAGTCTGCTAAAGCAGACTACTAAAAAAAATGAGTCGTTTAGCTGGCTTTAGCCTGCTTTAGCTTTCAGCCTTGAAATTGATTTCAAGGCGGAGTCGTTACCTTACCTTATTTCTAGGAAATCGCTTTATGAACGATGAGAATAATGCGGAAAATTCTACCCTAAAAAAGCAAAAAACCTCATGGCATCGTTTACTCGCCAGAGTGCTAGAACTCGATTCCAGGTTTGAGTTTTTTGAAGAAAAACTCAAACCTGGAATTCTCTCGGTTTGGTATTGATGTCCAACCAAATGTAAGCGTGATGACGAAGTCGCCAGAGGCGGATATTTTGTTACTGAGGCGCGACACGCCCCAGTGGACAGCAATGCAACGCGCCCATTTGCCAGATGGCATCCGGGATAGTAAAGCCTCTCATATTTTGATAGAATTTAAGCAAACAGAATCATTCAATGAAAAGGCTCTTACCCAAGCAGTGGGTTATGACTATTTTTATAAACAGGCTAAAAAGCTACTGCATACTGAGGTGCAAACGGTCTTATTGATAGGTTAGCTGGTTTAGAGCCGAAAGAGGTTTTCTCCCATTTTAAGCCGGTTGATAGGTTAGCGGGTTTAGAGCCAGAGGTGATTGAAAATTACCTCAAACAATTTAAAAATCAACAACATTAATTTGTTTTAAGGAGTCGCGCAAAAATAACCTATACAATAAAGAAACCGAGTTTTTTGAAAAAACTCGGTTTCTCAAATTGAGTTGAGTACAACGGATTATAGAATACAACGGATGGTGAAAAAGTGAAAGGGCATATTCCTTTTCTCCAAAACAATCCGTTTAATTCCTAAA
>JAOZSV010000129.1:5362-14196 GCA_029939505.1 Thiotrichaceae bacterium
TCCGTTGTACTTATCTTGTCAATTCCTTAATCAATCTAATTGAGTACAACGGATTTTAGAATACAACGGATGGTGAAAAAGTGAAAGGGCATATTCATCTTCTCCAAAAAAATCCGTTCCATTCCGAAAATCCGTTGTACTTATCTTGTCAATTCCTTAATCAATCTAATTGAGTACAACGGATTAGAGAATGAAACGGATGGTGAAAAAGTGAAAGGGCATATTCCTCTTTTCCAAAACAATCCGTTTAATTCCTAAATCCGTTGTACTTAGTGTATAATCCTGTCAATCCCTTAATCAATCCTGTTCAAAAACTTTAAAGGAGAAAAAATATGCCAAGAGTTGCTTTTTTCTTTGGTATTTCGATTTATATCTATATGGATGATCATGCACCACCACATTGTCATAGCGTTTATGGAGATTATGCCGGTTCCTTTAATCTTGAAGACGGTGAATTAATGGCAGGGCAGATGCCACCCAAGCCGTTAAAGAAAATAAAAGCGTTTATTTTGGCTAATCAATCTGAATTACTGGAGAAATGGAATGAACTCAACAGTTAAAACGCCGTGGAAAAAGGTGAACAAGGTTTTGGCTGTTCACGATAAGAATTATCGGCTTCATTTAACGATGGAGGATGGGAATTTTTTTGAGTTAGATTTAACCCCTTTGCTGAATAGCCGCGACGCTTTTTGGCGTTTGAAAGCGTTCCGTTATTTTCGACAGGTTGCCATTGATCCATTAGGCGGATTGTATTGGCCTGAAGGTGAAGATATTTCTCCGACTAAAATGTTAGATTATGTTTGTTCAAAAACTTGGTAGTGGTGCAATGTAAGGTGATGGAGTCCAAACGACGCTAAAGTTTAGCGAAGCTAAACTTTTAGCGTCGTTTTTAGTTTGCCACCCCCAAACTAAAGTTTGGACTCCTAAAATCTTTTATCGATCATTCTAACAACAATCGCGTATTTGGATCCCCAAATAACGTGAATGTTTCCACATTATTGATGCCAATATAGTTAACGGCATCAACCTTAACCCCGGTGGTTAAAGGGCCCAGTTCGGTTTCCTTCTCTTGAAGCAGACGCTTAAAGAGTTCATCAGCCAGTTTTTCATGCTGATAGGTATAGCCCAAGGTGGTAGGTGCCCACATCGCAATGGCCCCTTTGCCGTCTGCTTTCAGAAAGGCCTCTGCCAAACTATCATCACTACCATAAAAATTCTTAAAGTAGGAAAACTGACCATTAAAACAATTTAAGGCCAGAACAAAAGTCAGATTGTCTGGGTTATCTAACAACGCCACATCACGCGAGTCAAAAATAAATTCACCCGCCCAGTTACTCACGCTGCCATGGCCGGTATAATTAGTCAAAATAGCACCTGCATTGATGTGGTCAATGACATCCTGTTTTGCAGCCGCCTGAATAGTCCCCCTATCACCAGTGTATTGACGCAGATAAACCCGTTGCGGGTTATAGTCCGCAAAATGTGCCTCTATCAGTTTATCGGATGCGTCATCAAATGCCTTTTCATTATCAGTCACAAAAAGGGCATTACGTTGCCAGTCACCCCGGGGTGATTGTGGATAGCTCGCCACTTTATTCACCACCGCATCCAGTTCGGCTTGGGTTCTAACCGGCATGCGCCCCAAAAACATATCGGGTAAACGATCATCGCCGCTGATACTGACGAACCAATTATCGCTAGCGGTTTCGCCCGCCAAAGGTGTATGAAAAGTGTGGGTGGGGACATAGTTAATACCATGCCCTAACTCATTTAGGGTATCCTGATTAGCGTCACCCACCAATACCACATATTCCCGTGTCCCCCCATAATTTTCATAAGCATAAGTCAGAAAATCCTTAATGGCTTGGGGATCAATTAAGCCATGATTAAATTCATCATAAATATCAGACACTGGCACCGCCATGACTTGTAAGCCACGCGCTGCAATTAACTGTTGAAATGCAGTCACCTCAAAGCTGCCATGATGAATAATAAAATAATCGGCTTGATGGCACGAAGATTTAAGCCGAGTCGTTGGCAAATCCAAACTGATCTCAGCCGGTTTAAGCAGATTATTTTCGGTTAAGCTAAATGCGTAATAGGCCTTATCCAGATCAGCATTAAAGTTATTATCGGCATATTGCACCTGATAGCCACCAACACCCTCTGCCTGCACAGCCGCGCCTAGCAATGGTACCACTCGTCGTGGTTCTGTGACATCCAGCACCAACACCTCAGGACGACTAAAACCTGTCACCGTTAATTGATATTGCCCTGAAACCGAAGTACCAAACTTAAGTTGATCCTGTTCAGCAGTCGTGGTGGCTAAGTAGTCGATTTCCGCCCAATTGACTAGGATCGTATCTGCCTTTGCACCAGTATCTCCCACCGAGACAAGGGTAATTGTATTTGGGCCCTCCAATAGGTGAGTTTGTGGAATAGTCACGCCCTGCATAAACACTTCTTGCCCATTCCACTGAGCATCGCTGATTTCAACCCCATTGAGCAAAATTTTGGTGTGATGATCAGGATTAAAGTTACGTTCATCAGTTTTGCCCTGTAACATCACACGGACAGTGGCGTTTGCCGCTGTTGGAGCGAGATGTGGCACATTAACCGGTATTTCTAGGGATTTACCTAGTGCCACTTGTCCCCAAAACAGATGATCTTTACCAATGCTCTTAGGCATTCTTTCCCAGTAGATGCGGTTTTGTTCAACATGCACGCTGCGTTTAAATGCCGTTAGCACCGGATTGGTAGCCGTAGCGGTGTAGTCAATTTGCGCCCAGTTAACGTAGAGACTACTCTTATCCCCGTTGTTTTCTTCAATCTCAGCGGATTGTGCCATGGATACGAGCGTAATGACATTCTCACCTGCTCGCAAATGGGATTGTGGCACCGTGATTTCATGCCAAAAAGCCGTTTGCCCTTCCCATTGCGCATCACTGATTTCAACCCCGTTAAGCAATACTTTCGTATGGTGATTGGGATTTTGACGATTATTCGCTTTACCTTGCAACATCACCTGAATAGTCGCATTGGCTGCACTTGGAGCTAGATTGTGCAACATCACTGGTATCTCTTGGGATTGTCCAGCCTCCAATTGGCTCCAAAAAAAACGATCCTTGTACTCACTGTCAGGCATTTCTGCCCAATAGGTAAGATTTTCTTCAATATGCGCCCTTTGGGTAAATTCAGTTTGTGCAACATCAGGCGAGCCATCTCTCACTTGGACCCGCAGTCCACCGTCCGGATTAAGGGACAGCCAATAAATATTATCGCGAGTATAATGCGTATCTGCTGCTAGGGCATAAAAATACCAAACATCTGTAGGCCCAAAAACGCCATCCTCACCACCGGCAATAAAGATTGCCACCGATTCACCTTGATTAATCATTTCAAGTTCGTGCGCCGGCAATCCCGGGATATCCAGTTTGCCTAATTTTTCTGCCATCGCTTGGATGATTTCGGCATAGCTCAGTGCATACAGCCCGGTTTTGTCTATACTGAGCTTTATCGCAGGTAACGGCGCTGGACAATCAGCGGTGCGAGAGCGGCGCAACACTCGCTTGCGAGTCATGTCATTAATCAGCAAACGTTGCAACATTCTGTCAAAAACTGGCGACTCTTCTACCACCGGTTGACGCGTTTTGACAGAACCAGTGCTGTTAATAAAATTGACCTTAACGCGCAAGCGTTTGTAAAGTTCAATGGTTTGTTGAACCGGATTATGCCGAACCGGAAAAAACTGTACTTGTGCCACCTTTTGAACGCGGATTTTGCCAATCATACCCATTTGAGCCGGGCTTGCCGGCAAAAAACGGTCATCCTGATAACGTCGCGCATCCGAAGGATTAACCGGTGGCAACCGATAACCAAACCGAGTTTCGGTATCGCTCTCCAATATTTCCAGTTGTGTTTGGCTATTGCCAGGTACCGCAATGAATACACCCCGAAAAGGCACAGAGGGGCTACCTGGTTCGTTGGTAGAGCCAGTGCCGGGGATAGAAATGGCTTGATACATCTTGCCAGACAGTTTTGTTTCAGAAATGACAGGCTCTGGGATAGTCAGTTCCAAAATGACAAACTGGGCATTGGCATCAAGCAGCGTGATGTCTGCCACTGACTGGGCATAACTTGGGACAATGGGCAGACAAAGAGAAATGCCTAAAAGCCGTCCCTTAATGAGTGATTTAGGTATTTTTTTCAAAATGATACCCCTTATGATTGACACATTGATAAACTAAATACTACCTGAACGAAAACTTGCTTGCCTGTTGTTTCATTATAATATTTTACGGATGCTATCCCTGATTTCGGGATAGTATCCGTTTTAACAACATGAGTGCGTAGGGTGGGCAAAGTCTTTTTTTTGCCCACCATTAAATCAAATGTAGGGGGCCGGCAAAGTATTTTTCTTGCCCACCATACTTAGGTGGTGGGCAAAAAAGACTTTGGTGGGCTACATTTAAATAGATTTGATTTTTTTAACCATGGAGTAATCACTATGCAAGACGACAAACAAACCCAAACCAATCAGCCTGAACAGGCAACCAAACCCGTTACGTGCCACCCAAAGTCACAGTGTATGAGGAAGAGGAACTGCTTAAAACCGTGGCTGTGTTAGGCTGTTCGCCTTTTTAACTTCACGGACTATGTACAGGACAAAAAAGTGTTCAAGCCGTGATGCTATCGCTTTTTTTGGCGATAGTATCACTAAAACAATAACACTGGTTATTGCATAGATATTTTTTCCGCAAAAGTGATACTATCGCAAAAAAAGCGATAGCATCACGAAATACTGTAAAATCAATCGATTATAATTTTTGTCCTGTACATAGCTTCACGGATAGCATCCCTGAGAAGAGATGCTATCCGTCATGGCTGGTAACAAGAAATTGAATCATTATTGCATAGAAACCCACAACCTCTTAAAACGCTTTCCGCTTATCAAAGGCTATCGTGATTTTCTGTTACATCCTTTGCAAAAGCGGGAAGTGGTTGCGTTGCAGGGAGTCAATCTCCAAATAAAACCAGGCGAGTTATTTGGGTTACTCGGCACCAATGGGGCCGGTAAAACCACCCTGCTCAAAATCCTCTGCACCCTGGTGTTGCCGACTTCAGGCCGTGCGTTGGTGCAGGGCTTAGATGTCACGCAGGCGGGCCAACAAATAAGGCGTTTAATCGGCTATGTGATCAGCGATGAACGCAGTTTTTACTGGCGACTGACGGGTAGGCAGAATTTACAATTTTTTGCCCAACTTAATAATATCCCTAAACCAATAGCAGCTAAAAAAATTAAAGCCCTACTGGATGCCGTCGGCCTCAGTTCGCCGGATGCTGATCGGTTGTTTAAGGATTATTCCACCGGGATGCGCAAAAAACTCGCTATCGCTAGGGGATTGTTGACCGATCCAGAAATCATTATCATGGACGAACCCGCTAATGGCTTAGATCCGTTAGCAGCCAATCGACTACGGACCCTAATACGCGAACTGCTAGTTGATCAGGAACACAAAACGGTGGTATTGGCAACCCATGATTTACACGAAGCCGAAACTCTGTGTGATCGGATTGCGATTCTTGATCAAGGTCAAGTGAAAGTCACCGGTACCATCGCGGATATTAAAAAAGCGAACAATCCGGCCAAACATTATCTGATTAGGGTGGAAAATGGCGACGCGCTGCTGAACAGTCTGAAAGAATGGCTCCCAATCGCGGCAACCAAACATGTTAATGGTATGGCGGTTGAATTGGAAGTGACTGAACAAGGCAAGCCGATTACTGATATAATTGAGATAATCATTGGCGTTGGTGGCAAAGTGTCGGCCTGTTATGAAAAAGAAACCCGTTTGGCGGAAGTGTTTCATAACCTAAATATTGAGTACAGCGAATTTTGGTCCTAAACAAATTAAGTTCTAAAGGACTTCAAAGAAAATAATGTACCAGTGATGCTATCGCTTGCCGCGATAGTTTAACGAAAAGGCGGGTATATTATTTATTGGGTAGTCCTTAATTGTGAATTGTGACGTAAACGAATTTAAATATTGTACGCGTTCAAACTCTTTCAATGCGAAGACTGGATTCCCGCTTTCACGTTCATTACGTCATGCGACGTATTTTGCGTAACATCATTTAAAAACCACAAATTAATAAATTATTGTCAATTCTCAATTTCCAATTCCAAAATAAGAAATGCCTGAAATACATTTAAATAAACGCCTTATTTATGTCACTGGTTTACCTCGCGCCGGTTCTACTCTGTTGTACCAATTATTAGGGCACCACCCAGAGATTTATAGCCGCGGACATAATGAGTCATCATTCGTTTCAGGCGAACCTTGTACGAATAGGCGGTGTCATCATTAGTTTCAGGCGAACCAGGAGTACAAGGCGAACCTTGTACGAATAGGCTGCCCCAAAAGGAGTACAAGGCGAACCTTGTACGAATAGGCAGCGTCATCATTCGTTTCAGGCGAACTTGGTACGAAAAACTCAAACAAAGTTCGCTTGGAACAAATGAAAACCGTGCAAGGTTCGCCTTGCACTCCTAATAAAATTGATGTTGACAGATGGAAATAAAAAAATGGTTTAAATCCCTTCTTATATACAATCCTTGTAGTTATGGCTTATTGAATGATAGATAAACTACTAGCATTTGTCTGGCGAGATTTTGTGACCGAAAGCAGTTATAAACTGAACTTTCTGTTACAGTTATTTAATCTGTTCGCCTCACTATTAATATTTTTCTTTCTATCCAAATTATTTGAAGGGACTGAGATAGCACCGCTTAAACCTTATGGTGGTGATTACTTTTCATTTATTGTCGTAGGTGGTGCTTTTTTTGCCTATTTTGATGCGGCCATCCAATCCCTAACCAAAAGTATCAGAGATGGACAAATGCTTGGGACACTGGAAGCTTTGTTAGTCACCCAAACTGAGATTCCAGTGATTATTCTCGCGTCATCTTTATATAGCTTGATTTGGGCAACGCTTAAAATGATAACCTATTTAATGGCGGGCGTATTTTTATTTGGGATGGATTTGAGCCAAACCAATCTTATCGGCGTGGCTATAATGCTATTATTGACGATTACCGCATTTGGCAGTTTTGGGATTTTAGCAGCGAGTTTTGTGATGGTGTTAAAAAAAGGCGATCCCATCAGTTTCGTTTTAACCAATCTTTCCAGACTGTTCGGTGGTTTTTACTATCCGATTTCGGTACTACCAGATTGGTTACAAATAATTTCATTCTTATTGCCAGTGACTTACGTCCTTGAAGGTATGCGTTTAGCATTTTTACAAGGATACTCCGTGGCACAGTTATTACCCAATATCATCGTTTTAGGGATTTTTTCCGTGGTGATGTTGCCCTTTAGTATTTGGGTTTTTGCCAAGGCCGTGCAAAGGGCTAAACGAGATGGGACATTAACACAATATTAAGTATAACGTCTAATGCCCTAATAGCACGCACGATAGTGAAATTGCTGATTTAGTAGAAGTGTAGCCACCCAATGTGTTTTTATTGCCCACCACTGATGGTGTGACATATTTTGGTTGGCAACGTAAAAAAGTTGCCGGCCCCCTACGAACTATTATATTTAACTTCGTCAAAGGAATCATTTCTCAAAATGGAAGGAAACCAACAACAATCAACCAAGTGGCATGAACTGTTCGGTACGTTATTGAAATATTTGCTGTCACCAGTGGGGCTATTTGTGTCTACCGATTTCTCGGTGATGAGCAAATCTCCAGAGGTGGACGTATTAATACTCAGGCGCTCAGAGGCGAAATGGACCGCTGAACAACAAGCTCTGTTACCCGATGGTATTAGAGGCTGCCAACAAAGCGACATTCTGTTAGAATTTAAATACACCGAATCGTTCAATGAAGAGGCCCTTCAACAAGCGTTGGGGTATGATTTCTTTTACAAACAGCATCACTCGAATCCTAAAGACGTACAAACCTTTGTGCTCAGTGCTCAAAAACCGCAACAGCAAACGTTCAGGCAATTCGGCTATGAAGAGGCTGAACATCAAGGTGTGTACCGTAGTCAGTCTTGGTTGGCAAGAAAAATTGTGTTATTGTCGTTAAATGAATTATCAAACCAGCCGCATAATGCATTTGTCAAGTGTTTCGCCAGCCGCCAGAAAGAGAAACAAAATGCGTTTAATACGTTGAAACGCATGGGTTTGAATGCTTTTACAACCCAGCTACAATGGTTTATTGCTGGCTTAAATACCTTATTGTTTTCCACAAAAAGAGAGAATATGAAAATGGAACTCACACCAGAAATCGTCATGGAAATGGGTAAAGAATGGGGCGAAGTGTATTTGTCCAGTATGCCGGCCGCAGAAATACTCAGTCATTTTGAACCGCAGCAACGGTTAGCCGGACTTGAACCGCAGCAACGGTTAGCCGGACTTGAACCTCAGCAACGGTTAGCCGGACTTGAACCCAAAGAAATCTTAGCGGGACTTGAACCGCAGCAACGGTTAGCCGGACTTGAACCGCAGCAACGGTTAGCCGGACTTGAGCCGGAAGAAATCTTAGCGGGACTTCAACCACAAGTACTTGATGAATTAGTCACTTATCTTAACAAGCACAAGCCACCGAAAATGAAGGGTTAATGGCAAACTCTGCCCCAGCGGCGGGAACCGATTTGTAACCGGTTCCCGAACCTTTATGTTTGGATGCTGTGGTCAGGAAAAATGGGGAGAATTTCAGTCTCTAACTATTAATTTACCTCGTAAAGGAAATCATTTCTCAAAATGGAAGAAAACCAACAACAATCAACCAAGTGGCATGAACTGTTCGGTACGTTATTGAAATAT
>JAOZSV010000130.1 GCA_029939505.1 Thiotrichaceae bacterium
GCGGCGAAACGATGTTTAAGAAATCCGATTTTCAAAAAAAATCGGATTTCTAAGCTCGAATAGAATCGCTTTGCGTCACATCAGTTAATATTATCGAATTTGTAAGAATTCAAGTCGATGATAAATGACCGCTACAGTATTAATTATTCATTGGAGGTATTTTTGTGAAGACATTTTTAAAAGAGTGTTATATTCGCTTGTCAGGTTTACGCCTGAAAAGTATTTTAAGTCTATTAGGATGTTCGTTCCTAATGGTTTGTAGTACCGCTTATGCCTCCAATTTTCGGGGGGGAAGTTTTAGTTCTGCTTCAATAACAGCAAATGGTAAGTTCAGTGGTACATTTGTTAGTGTATGGCAAAAGAATAAACTCCAAGATCAGGAAGTTCAGTTTGAAGTATATAGGGCTGATGATCTTGACAGAATGTCAAGTCTATTAACATCTGAGTCTTTTAAACGGATTATCACTGATAATTCTGATCCTGCTTTTACCGTTGCAGAATCCAAGTTTCGTATTGATTTATCAAAATTACCGCGCGGCCTTTATTTTTTGCGCTATAAGAATTGCTGCCGTGTTCATCACATCAAAAACCAGACAGATACGAATTGGGGAATAGGAATAACCGTTAATTGGAACGGTAGGACAAATTCGCCGCCCGTTTTCAATTCAAGTCCTGTCGTGCGTCTTGCAAGACATCAACAGGTTGATTTCAAGTTTGAAGTGAATGCTAATGATGCTGATGGTGATAATGTCACTTACCAACTTCTGACAGATGTTTCACGGCGAACTTATGGTGCCAAGCAAATATCAGGTTTCAAGTTACATCCTCGCCTTGGTTTGCTTTCAATGAAATCGGCTAATACGTTCAATTTAAAGGATGGCCTTTATGTGGTTAAAGTGGCCGCGACTGATAGTACAGGCTCGTCTTCTGAATGGGATATGATGATAAATGTGATGTCTGCTACCAATAAGCCGCCCATGATTGATCCCATTGGAGGCGGTTTGTCTCAGTCAGTGACTGTTGGCGAGACTTTGGAGATCACTTATATACGTGCAAGTGACCCTGATGGGGATAATGTCATATTCACCGCAACTGGTCTTCCCGATAATTCATCATTTACTGGGGTAGAGGGACGAATAGCAGAGGGTTTCTTTACTTTTACGCCAAAATCTCATCAGGGCGGAAAAACTTATGGTATTAACATTGAAGCTAAGGATGATAATACTTTTCCCCTGACGACGTTCACTAACTTACAAATAATGGTGAATGAGAAGCGTAAAATAAATCAAACCATTACTTTCAGACCATTGCCTTTGAAGAGTTATGGTGATCGTCCGTTTTTTGTCAATGCGAAGGCTTCTTCAGGTTTATCGACGAAGATTGATGTGGTGGGCGAGTGCAAGATATCACCTAATAACAGATATTCTTCAAAAAAATTAAACTTTGAAATCACATTAACAGGTGCTGGGAGTTGTAAAGTAATTGCCTCACAAAATGGCAATGCGAAGTTTAATGCTGCACCTAATGTTATTCGGTACTTTAATATTACTAAAGCCGCCCAACGTATTACTTTCGAGCATTTGTCCAATAAGATTTATGGCAGTAAGCCTTTTACGATTAGTGTTAAAGCATCGTCTAAACTGCCTATTAATTTGAGTCGCACTGGAAATTGCACTCTCAAAGGTCGTCAAGTGATCATAAATGGTGTAGGGCGTTGTCAAATCAGGGCGTTACAAAATGGTAATGCCAATTATGAGGCTGCCAAGCCTGTTGTTCAGCGTTTCAATATTGAGAAGGCGACACAAACCATTACATTTGACACTTTACCGAATAAAACTTTTGGTGATAAGCCTTTCGCTGTGAGTGCAACAGCCTCTTCGAGGCTTCCTATTAATGGTTTTATGACGGGTAATTGCACATTGAAAGGTAATCAGGTTTTCATCAATGGTGCAGGGGGTTGTCAACTCACCGCTTCACAAAACGGTGATGCCAATTACAAAGCCGCCATACCTGTTGTTCAGCATTTCAAGATTGAGAAGGCGACACAAACCATTGCATTTGGTAGTTTATCCAATAAGACTTTTGGTGATAAGCCTTTTGTGGTGAATGTGAAAGCGTCATCGGGGCTTATTCCCAATGGTAGTGCGATGGGTAATTGCACATTGAAGGGCAATCAGGTTTTCATCAATGGTGCGGGGAGTTGTAAACTTACTGCATTTCAAAAGGGCGATGCGAATTACAAAACCGCAAAGCCAGTTGTTCAGAGTTTCAAGATTGAGAAGGCGACACAAAGCATTACCTTTGGTGCTTTAATTAATAAGACTTTTGGTGATAAGCCATTTTTTGTGAGTGCGATATCTTCATCAGGGCTTCTTGTGAGTAATAGTGCGAGTGGTCATTGTTCTATTAAGGGAAGTCAGGTGTTCATCACTGGTGCTGGGCATTGTAAAATTACCGCGTCACAAAATGGTGATGTGAATTATAAGGCAGCGAAGCCTGTAGTGAGGTCTTTCAAGATTGATAAAGCGTCACAGGATATTACTTTTGATGATTTAACCGATAAGACTTTTGGTGATAAGCCTTTTCTAATCAGAGCAACGACAACATCGGCGCTTCCTGTCCGTTTCACGGCGGTTCATAATTGTACTCTGAAGGGCAATAATGTGATCATTACTGGTGCTGGACGATGTAAAATCACGGTTTCACAAGAAGGCAATGTGAACTATAAGCCTGCTAGGCTGGAATCAAGCCGTTTCAATATTGATAAGGCGAGCCAAAGCATTTTCTTTGGCTCTTTACCCAATAAGACTTATGGCGATAAGCCTTTTACGATTTCTGCTAATGCCTCGTCTGATTTGCCTGTCAATTTTACAGTCAGTGGTAGTTGCACTATTGAGGATAAAAATATCACTGTTAAAAGTGCGGGAATTTGTCAAATCACGGCTTTACAAAACGGTGATGCGAATTATAAGGCGGCCATCAGATCGAAGCATTTTAAGATTGGCAAAGCGACCCAAAGTATTAATTTGAGTAACTTGGCTGACAAGACTTTTGGTAATAAACCTTTTACGATAAGTGCTTATGCGTCATCGGGTCTCCCTGTCAGTTACAGAGCCAATGGCGATTGTACCATTCAGGGAAACCAAGTGACTATCACGGGCGCAGGAAGTTGTCAAATCACAGCATTACAAAATGGCAATGCGAATTATAAGGCGACAACGGTAACTGAGCGTTTTAAGATTGGTAAAGCAAGCCAAAGTATTACTTTTAATGCCTTACCAGATAAAATTTTTCGTGATAAGCCTTTCATTGTTAGTGCAACAACGTCATCAGGTCTTCCTGTTCACGGTAATACCACTGGTATTTGTTCCATTGATGGAAAAAACCGGGTGACTATTAATGGTGCAGGAAGTTGTCGGGTGACTATTTTGCAAGAAGGCGATGCAAATTATAAGGCTGCTAAATCTGTTTCTCACTCTTTTAAGATTGGAAAAGCAACTCAAACCATTTCTTTGAGCCATTTGCCTAATAAGATTTTTGGTGAAAAACCCTTTATGATAAATGCTGAAGCGTCATCAGGACTTCCTATCAGTGCAAAAGCGAAGGGCAATTGCAGCATTTTGGGTGAACAAGTCAATATCAATGGTGCGGGGAGTTGTCAAATCACTGTTTCACAAGAAGGCAACGTGAATTACAAACCCGCACAGGCGGAAAGACGTTTTGATATTGGCAAATCTGCCCAAAGCATTATTATCAGGCGTTTGCCCAATAAGACTTATGGTGATAAACCATTTGTGGTGAAAGCGCAAGCGTCGTCTAAACTGTCTGTCAGTTACGTTGCCCGTGACCAATGTACCATTCAGGGAAACCGTATCACTATAACTGGCGCGGGAAGTTGTCAAATCACCGCTTCTCAAAACGGAAATCCGAATTACAAAGCCGCTAAAGCGGAATGGAGACGTTTTAAGATTGATAAAGCGAGCCAAAGTATTGCTTTTAGCCACTTACCTAGCAAGACTTTTGGTGAAAAACCCTTTACAGTGAATGCTAAAGCGTCATCTAAACTGCCTGTCATTTTCAATGTCTTAGGCAAATGTCGCCTTCAAGGTCATCAAGTGATCATAAAGGGTGCGGGAATTTGTCAAGTCATGGCTTCACAAAACGGGAATGCGAATTATAAATCGACAACGGTAACGAGAATTTTTAATATTGACAAAGCCACCCAAAGTATTACTTTCCAGCCTTTGTCCAACAAGACTTTTGGCGATAAAGCCTTTATTGTTGAAGCACAAGCGTCGTCTAAACTACCTGTTAGTTACCTTGCCCATAACCAATGTACCATTCAGGGAAACCAAGTGACTATCACGGGCGCGGGAAATTGTCAAATCACTGCTTTACAAAAAGGTAATGCGAATTACAAGCCAACAAAGGATACAAAGCGTATCAACATTAATAAGAAGAGCCAAAGCATTTCTTTCAAAGCCTTAGCAGATAAGACTTTTGGTGATAAGCATTTCACTATCAGTGCAACAGCATCATCAGGTCTTCTTGTTCATGGAAATGCCATTGGCAATTGCTCTCTCAATGGCAATCGGGTGATTATTAATGATGCAGGGCATTGTCAAATTACCGCTGTACAAAAAGGCGATGTGAATTACAAGGTAGCCAAAGCGGTTGAAAGGCATTTCAACATTAGTAAAGCGATCCAAAGCATTTTTTTCAAAGCTTTAGCAGATAAGACTTTTGGTGATAAACCCTTTGCGGTTCATGCTAAAGCGTCTTCTGGACTTCCTATCCATTTCAATGCCAGCGGTAGTTGTAAAGTTGAGGATAACAAGGTTACTATCGAAGGGGCTGGGAATTGTAATATCTCCGCTTCACAAGAAGGTGATACCAATTATAAGGCGGCTAAAATGGAATTGAGAACTTTCAAGATTGGCAGAGCTTCTCAATTCATACTGTTCGGGCCATTGCCAAATAAGACTTTTGGAGATAAAGCCTTTGAAGTGAATCCCAAAGCCTCTTCTGGCCTTGCTGTCAAGTTGAATGTCGTTGGCGATTGCAACCTTAAAGATGAACAAGTGTTCATTAAGCAGATTGGGAATTGTCAAGTAACAGCGACACAAGAGGGTAATGCGGATTATCATGCGGCTGAAGCGATTTCAAAGGAATTTATGATTGAAAAAGCGAGCCAAAGCATTACTTTTAAGCCATTGGGCAATAAGACTTATAGAGATGAACCCTTTGTTGTCACGACGAGCGCCTCATCGGGTCTTCCTGTGAATTTAAGTGCGACTGGCAATTGTTCTCTCAAGGGAAACCAAGTGAATCTCAATGGTGCAGGGCGTTGTAAAATCAAGGCTTCACAAAAAGGTGATGTGAATCATAAAGTTGCTAAAGCAATTTTTCAGTTTTTTAAAATTGAGAAAGCGGCTCAAAGCATTATTTTCAACGCCTTGAACAATAAGACTTTTGGGAATAAACCTTTTAAAATCAATGCAGTAGCGTCGTTACCGGTTAGTTTCAAAGCCGAAGGCGATTGTACTCTTCAGGGTAATCAGGTGACTATCACGGGTGCGGGAAGTTGTCAAGTCACGGCTTCACAAAACGGGAATGCCAATTACAAAGCCGCTCAAGCGGTATTGAAGTCATTCGATATTGACAAGGCGACCCAAACCATTAGCGTTGAAGGTTTAATGAAAAAGACTTATGGTGATGAGCCCTTTGCGATTTCTGCTCAAGCATCATCAGGTTTGCCTGTTCAGGGACGTGCTTTGGGTAAATGTCGTCTCAAAGGTAACCAAGTGGGCATCACGGGTGCGGGGGATTGTATAATCATGGTTACTCAAGCAGGCAATGCCAATTACAAGTCTTTCTCTGCGAAATATCAGCATTACTTCAAGATTGCTAAAGCGGCTCAAACCATTACCTTTTCCGCTATAGCCGATAAAACTTATGGTGATGAGCCATTTGCGATAAATGCAGTAGCCTCTTCAGGTCTTTTAGTCACCGCTCATGCGAGTGGTGATTGCCGTTTTGAAGGTAAACAATTGAGCATCACGGGAGCGGGAAGTTGTCAAATCACCGTTTCGCAAGAAGGCGATGCGAATTATGAGGCGGCTAAATCTGTTCTTCAACGTTTTAAGATTAGCAAAGCGGCTCAAAATATTAGCTTCAAAATATTGCAAAAAAAGAGTTTTGGCGGTCAACCCTTTACGACGATTATTGCTGAAACGTCGTCTGGCCTTCCTATCCAAGTCAGTACTCTTGGCAATTGTACTTTCAAGGATAACTATGTGAGCATCACGGGTAGGGCGATTTGTCAAATCACTGTTTCACAAGAAGGCGATAAGAATTATGAACCTGCTAAGACTGTAAAAAGGCGTTTCAACGCTAAAATAAGCCAAAGCATTGATTTTGAGGCTTTAGACAACAAAACTTTTGGCGAGAAGCCCTTTACGGTTAAGGCAAAAGCGTCGTCTAAACTTTCTGTCAGCTTCCGTGCCAGTGGCCCTTGCACCGTTCAAGGTGAACAAGTCACCATCACGGGTGCTGGGAGTTGTCAAATCATGGCTTTACAAAAAGGTGATGTGAAATATAAGGCGACATCAGAATCAAGGCGATTCAAAATTGACAAAGCGGTTCAAAGCATTACTTTTGCTCCTTTAGCCAATAAGAATTATGGTAATAAGCCCTTTACTGTTTATGCACAAGCCTCTTCAGGTTTACCTGTCAATGGTCGCGCAACGGGTAGCTGCCGTCTCAAGGGTAATCAGGTGACACTGACAGGTGTGGGGAATTGTCAACTCACGGCTTTACAGGAAGGCAATGCTAATTACAAAGCCGCCAAAAAGGTGTCAAGGGATTTCAAGATTAGCAAAGGGAATCAAAGCATTCGCTTTGTCCCTTTAGCCAATAAGACTTATGGTGACAAGCCCTTTACGGTTTATGCAGAAGCATCATCAGGTTTACCTATCAAGGGTTACGCAACGGGTAGTTGCCGTCTCAAGGGTAATCAGGTGACACTCACAGGTGCGGGTAATTGTCAAATCACGGTTTTACAAGAAGGCAATGCTAATTATAAAGCCGCCACAGAGGTATCAAGTTTCAATATTGGTAAAGGGAACCAAAGCATTCACTTTGCTCCTTTAGCCGATAAGCGCTTTACGCATAAAGCCTTTGCGATTCATGCCAAAGCATCGTCTGGTTTGCCTGTCAGTTTCAACGTGACTGGTCATTGTCGCCTTTTAAAAGGAAATCGGTTTAATCTTAAAGGAAAAGGAAATCGGTTTAATCTTAAAGGAAAAGGAAATCGGCTTAAACTTATTGGACTTGGGCTTTGTCAAGTGACGGCTTCACAAAAGGGTAATGCGAAATACGAGGCTGCTGCGTCTGTGTCACAGGAGTTTAACATTACTAAGGCTGAACAAAGCATTACATTTAAGCCTTTGGGTTATCAACCTTTTGTGGAACAATTTAAGCTAACGGCGACTTCTGATTCGGATTTACCCATTAGCTATAAGAGTTCAAATCCTCTCGTGGCAACGATCAAGAACGATAAGATGATGATGACTGGAATAGGTGCAACAACTATTACAGCATCACAAGCGGGTAATGCCAATTTCAATGCAGCCAATTCTGTTTCGCAAGAGATGATCGTTTTTACAACTCATGCGGGGGTTGTTCAGACAATTAACATTAATCGTGGCGAGAATCTCGTTAAAGTTTTTCTTGAAGGAAAACCAACATTTGGAGCGGGTTCTTCTTGCCAATCCTATTGGTGTGTTAATTCCATCGACAATGATAAATTTATGAAAGTTGTCATGCCAATCCTAATGGCTGCAAAGTTCAGCAAACAGCGAGTTAGAATTTGGGTGTCTGAATGTGAAGGTCGTTATCCTAAGATATATGCGGTTGATTTAGAAGACCGAATTTGATTTTTCCTCGCTTTTAAACCTCAGAGGTTTTTAAAGCCACTTAAGAGTTGAAATTTTGGAGTCCAAAGCTGAAGCGTTGGACTCCAAAATCACATTCCCAAAGCTGAAGCGTTGGACTCCAAAAACAGTTCAAAGCTGAAGCGTTGGATTCAAAAATGACTTTGAATACCTGAAAATGTTTAGAACAATCAAAGTATTATGCAAATTTTATTAGTTGAAGATAACGTGACTAATCAAAAGGTTGTGCGTTTAATGCTAAAAAAGTTAGGTTATCAACAACTTGAAGTCGCTAATAATGGTGAAGAAGCAGTAAATATGACTGCTGCTAAAACTTATGATATTGTTTTTATGGATATGCAGATGCCCGTAATGGATGGATTGGAAGCGACAAAAGCCATACGTCAACGGGAAGAAAAGCTAAATCAAAATCGTCTGACTATTATTGCCATGACTGCTCATGCAATGGGGGGAGATAGGGAAAGTTGTATTGCAATGGGAATGGATGATTATGTAAGTAAGCCAATTAAGCGGACTATTTTGGCTCAAATTTTTGAAAGATTCCAAAAAGCTAAGTAGTGTCCATCCGGAAACGGCTTTGAAAATCCCAAAGCTGATGTTGGATACCAAACAAAAACAATGGGCATCTTGGTATCCAACATTAACTTTGGAGGTGTTTCCGGATGGACACTAAGTAGGCCGTTGCACGGTCTTTTTCGTGCAACGGCATCTGAGACCGACAGGTGGGCAACTTTGCCCACCCTACTACTGTGACATTTTCATATCACTCCACCTTAAAACAATCCATTTTCAAAAAAAACTTGGAATAAAATAATGCCTGAAATAAGCAGGTTCCTTGGAATTATCATTACAATGTATTTTGACGAGCATAATCCGCCACATTTCCATGTCAGATACAATGAATATCGGGCATCAATGTGCATAAAAAATTTAAATATTATCGCAGGCTCTCTTCCCGCCAAGGTTCGCGGGCTTGTAGAAGAATGGGCAGAATTACATCAAGATGAACTTTTGACGATGTGGCAAACAAAAGAATTTCATCGTATTGAACCGCTAATCTAAATTAAATTTATGTATCGGATCATATATGAATTGTATTTATTTATTGGAAGCTCGTTATATAAAAGATTTCAAAATCTTCTTGAAATTTAATACGGAAGAATCAGGAGAGGTTGATCTTAAAGATACTATATATAAATATAAAATTGCTACTCCTTTGCGTGATTCTATTGCTTTTTCAAAATTCTATCTTGATTCATGGCCTACATTAGCTTGGAATTGTGGATTTGATATTGCCCCAGAATCACTATATTTTATGGTTTCGAGGCAAAAGTTTTTTAAAGAAAAAACTTTAGCCTCGAATGGAAAAATTGAAATGGAAACAACAGCAGCGCGTGAAATCAATTCGAGGTAAAAGTTTTTTCTTTAAAAAAACTTTCACCTAGAAAATTAAAAAACAACCCATTTTCAAAAAAACTTTGGTTTTTCTTCTTTCCAGAAATGATTTCACGTCAATTTATGTGTCTCAATTTTAAGATATTCTTCTATAATTTGCGGTGCTTTTGGTGGAGAGAAAAAATAGCCTTGCACATGTTGACAATGTGCTGCTTTTAACATGGAAATTTGTAAACTGGTTTCCACCCCCTCTGCGACCACTCTCAAATCAAAAGCGTCTGCCAAAGCAATAATGGCGTGAACAACTTGTGCAGATTGACTGGAAGTATCAATTTGCTGGATAAAGCTCTTATCAATTTTTACGGCATCAATAGGGAATTTTTGTAAATAACTCAAGGATGAGTAACCTGTACCAAAATCATCAATATATAACAGCACATCTAAACTTTTTAATTCATTAAATACCATCATAGCCGCTTCAGGGTTTTTCATCATAGCCGTTTCAGTAATTTCAACATGGCAAGTTGGGGCTTTGATACCCGTTTTTCTTATAATCTCTTTAATTTGACTGACTAACTGTGCTTGTTTGATTTGGATGGGCGACACATTGATATTCATTCCTAAGTTAGCATGATGTGAAAATTGGGTTTGCCAATGGTGTAACTGATAACAGGCGGTTTCAAAAACCCATAAACCTAATTCTTTGATTAACCCGGTTTCCTCTGTTAACGGTATAAATAGATCAGGTCTGATCATCCCTTCAATAGGGTGTTCCCAACGTACCAACGCTTCCAAAGCGACTGTTTTTCGCGTTTCAAGCGAAATAATCGGTTGATAATAAAGACGAAACTCTTCCCGCTCCAAAGCCTTGCGTAAATCCGATTCCATCCGTAGCTTTTTTATCATATTAACACGCATTTCAGGGTCAAAAATCGAGGAATTTCCCCGTCCTTGTTGTTTCGCCTCGTACATTGCCGTATCCGCATCGCGTAAGACTTTATCAGCACTGTCATATTTCAGATTGCCCAATTCATTCAGTGCAATTCCAATACTTGCAGTGGGGTTAAACGTTTCATTTTTTAAAGTATAGGGCTGGCTTAATTGCTGTTGAAAACCCTCGACATGCTGTTTAAGGAGAGCTAATTCGGGTGGATTTCTCAATAATAAGACAAATTCATCGCCACCAAATCGTGCAACGACATCATTTTCACTGGCATGATGCTTTAAACGACAGGCAATTTCAGTGAGTAATTGATCCCCCACAAAATGTCCCATAAAATCATTGATGATTTTAAATTCGTCTAAATCAATAAAAAGCACTGCAAAAACTTTCTTTTTATCAATCGCCTCTCTTAAACGGATGGTAAAAGCAGTACGATTTAACAGCCCAGTGAGTTGATCATGTGTGGCATCGTAACGCAACTTTTCCTCAGTCTGTTTTCGCTTTGTCACATTTTCAACGATGCCTTCATAATAGTTGATTTGCCCTTTGTTATCACGTACCACACGCACCGTTTCATTAACCCAAATCACCGAGCCATCTCGACGACGTGCTTGGTATTCAAAGTTTTGTACATGGGAATGTGTTTTTAGCAATGTGATAAATTCACCCCGTCGCTTTTGATCAACATATAACTGTTGTTCAATATCTGTAATTTGAGTATAGATTTCTTCAGGTGAATCATAGCCAAACATGCGAACAAATGCGGGGTTGACACTTAAAAATTGACCATTTGGTGTACATTGAAATATGCCTTCTATGGCGTTTTCAAAAATATCACGATATTTTTTTTCAGCATGGAAACGAGCTTCTTCTGCTTGTTTGCGCTCTGTGATATCCTCAATCATGTTGATAAGGAAGGGGGAATTTGTATCACGGACAATGGAACAACTTTGATTTGTCCATACAATGGATCCGTTTTTGCAAATATAGCGTTTACTCACCCGATAAGTTTCATATTTTCCCGCTAATATTTTTTCTAACAATAACTGATCTATGTTGGCATCATCAGGATAAGCCAAGTTTTTTAAGAATTTCTGATTCAATTCCCCTTCACGATATCGTAGCAAGGTTTGCAAGGCTCTATTGCTATCTAAAATCTGATCATCTAAGCTCGTTTGTGCTATACCAATAGCGGCTTCATTAAAAATGGCTTGAAAACGTTGCTGACTCTTTTCTAATTCTCTCGTAATTTGTTCCCTGGTGTTTATTTCTTGATTTAGAGCTTGATTAGCATTTGATAGACTTTGGGTGCGTTTAGTAACTAACTCCTCAGCGACATAAGTGTTTATGAGAATAACGTACATATAGCGCAAAAGTCCGGCGGTAAAGATAACTCCAACCGCTAAAACTATCCAGGCATACCAAATTTGAAAAATCTCTTTATCAGTCGCTTTGGAAGAGATAATACGCCACAGCCGCCCTCCAAACTCGAAGGGGGTTGACCATAACTCCCTGTTTTTATTATGTTTTTTTAAATTATACCATATTGGCGCGTACAGAATCGGTCTCTGAGCACCCTGAGTATCATCTTTGATCAGCGTAAATACTTCAGTTCTTTGCTTAGGCACTCGCAACACTTGTTCTACCAGAGTATTGAATAAAAAAACGCCTTCTGCAAATCCAAGTAATTGATGTCGTCGTGCGGCGACTGTTGGGGGTATAAGATTACCCCTATATACGGGAAGAAAGACGCGAAAACCAAGCTCATTGCCCTGGGCTGTACGCACAAAAATGGCACCGCTCGTCGTCAACTGTCCTATATCGCGGGCTTTTTCTAAAGCCTTTTTGAGAATAGGATCTGAGGCGACATCATAACCCAAGGCATCGCTGTTGGAAGACATTGGTTCAGTCTTTAGAACGGGATAGTAAATTTCTCGTTCTTTTGCTATCCGCCTATCTCCATTGGGTGAAAATTCCCAAAAACGAAAATCGAGGTTTAAGTTTTTTGAAGAAAAACTTAAACCTCGATCGAGGTTTAAGTTTTTTGAAGAAAAACTTAAACCTCGATCGTTGTTTTGGTGTGCAGTAATAGCTTGACGTTGAGAAGAGGATACAACGGCTATCCATTCCAAAGCTTGAATACCTGGTTGGTTTAACATATCGCTCTTGACAAACTGTGCAAATTTTTGTTGGGTGATAGGATAATGCACATTCGTTAAACCACGTATAGCACTTAGGATATTGCCAAAGGTTATAAATGTTTGTCGTAAAACGCGCATATTTTCATCTGTTTGTCTTTTTTTCTCATTGAGAGCAACGGCGAATTCCCATTGCTTGACATAAAAGAAGGTGGTCAGAGATAATCCTAGCCCAATGATTGCTACTAAGAGCAACGACAGATAAGTTCTTTTTTTAAGTCTCAAATGATTAATGATTAATGGTTAATGGTAAATTGGTACTTTCGCTTTTGATAAGAAACGTTTCGAGGTTTTAGTTTTTTGAAAAAAAACTAAAACCTCGAAAATGAAATAAGTTCCAGATGAATCAGACTAATTGTCGATATTATTTCATGCACATTTCTAACTTATTGAATTTCAAAAAAATAAATTTATAAGAGGCTCTATTTTAAAATATATTTTGCAATCAATTGGTTGCAGAAAAATAAGCGAAAGTACAGGTGAATGGTTAATAATTCATAATTCATCATTCATAATTCATAGATAAATTTTCAATTTGAAATACTGGCGGCATCATAAGTTGTGGAATTCTTTATGTTCAGAGGCAAATACATGTGAATATAAATTAGCAATCCATTGTTTGCCTTCTTGAGTGACGCGCAGGTATTTTAAAGCGTCTTTAATATAACGACTGACAATACCCCAGTAAAAAGAGGGGTAATTAGTGCGTAAATCATAAGGGGAATGATAGCCAAGTTGTTTATTAACACCTGTTTCTTGAAATTCGTAATAGAGTGTCGGTAGTTTGCGAAGATAATGTGGATCAGCCAGTTGTCCAATTAAATCAGCTGCTCGTACTAAACCGGGATGAGAAGAGATACTTTGATGATCGCTATCATTTGGAACAGGGAAACGGGTTAATTCAATATTGGCGGCAATAACCTCAGCATCAATAAGGGGATTACCACCAAAACGTTCGCGGATAAAGAGTTTTCCACGGTCAACATGATAGGGCGACATAGAGGCATCCGTTGCCCCTTCTTGTAAAGTCACCATTTCATTTTTAATGCCCGTTGTGTAGCAACCATCGCGATCATCACTGCAAATGCCACGTATATGTCCTATGTCGTGACAAAGCAGAGAGATGATAAAATTAAGCCAATCACGATGTGAAACCCCCCCTTCGCGTATATGTTTACCTCGGAGAATTTCTTGCCCAACTAAGCTGACCATAATTGTGTGTTCCATATTATGGTAAAGCGCATCACTATTGGCAAAATGTTCCAAAGCCATGCGTCCTGCCCAGGCAATAATTTCGCTATTTGAAGTTTCTAATTTACCATAATTACGGTGATAAGCGAGTTGAAGTTGATCTACAAAGCCTTCAATAACTAATTCAGTGGGATTAAACATGTTATAGTTCCAATTTTGATTTCGAGGCGAATTTTTTTTCAAAAAACTCAAGTCGAGGCTAACGTTTTTTTGTACAGGACAATTTTTTATAATTCATTGATTTAAATCACTTTCAATTGTTTTCGAGGCTAAAGTTTTTTTAAAGAAAAAACTTTAGCCTCGAAATCAGAATTTTCAGAATTTGAAAATTAACAGAATTTAAAACGTCATAACTGATGTTACGCAAAGCGATTCTATTTCGAGCTTAGAAATCCGATTTTTTTTCAAAAATCGGATTTCTTAAACATCGTTT
>JAOZSV010000338.1 GCA_029939505.1 Thiotrichaceae bacterium
GATATTGTCAAGAAAATCCTGGTCACCTTGGATGAAGATGAGGCGATTCGCTTGGCTAACTTGGAAAAAGAGGGTATCGTTGAACCACCTATCAATGTCGCTGATGCTCTTGCAGAAGTGGCTGATAAATATAAAATCAACCTCGAACCCAGTGGTTTAGGCAAAGCCATCATTATCGCGGCAGGTGGTGAACAAGATGAAAATACGTTGTTTTCTTATAGCAATGATTTGACGACAGACATGTATCGGCTTCTCCATGACGTTGGTTTTTCAGATGGCGATATTATCTATATGAACCCTTATCCACCCGTTGTTCCAGCGACAGGCTACGTTGATAGCAGTCGGCAAGATTTTTCGATGCGTGATCCGAAAAAGGAATTACAACGAGCGGTGGCTAAAGTCAGTGAAACATTGAGTGCGGGTCAACAATTTATATTCTATTTGCATGGTCATGCCGACAAGGATTTACTGCATCTGAGATATGGCAGCGTAGAAATGTCTGCTCAAGAAATCAAAACCTTACTTGACCAAATCCCAACTGGCGTAGAACAAATTATCATTTTGGACACCTGTTTTTCAGGATCGTTTTTGGATGACTTATCGGGCGTGCCAAATCGCCTTGTGATAACCAGCGGGGATGCTGAAAATCGGGATTGGAGTGCTGAAGACGTGGGCGGTTTTTCCTTCAACTTTATTCGGGAGTTAAGACGGAAGGAACAAAGTGTCGGCGAAGCGTTTAAATCGGCTGAAAGGCTGATGAGCTATTTTGATAGCGAACAACACCCACAATTGGATGACACCCAAGATGGATTTTCTGCCAGCGATGATGGGCGTTTTTCCCGTCGCATTTACATTGGCGGCAAACAAGTACAAGGCTCCCAGCCCCCAAAAATCACTGACATGCACCCCACAATTAAACTCGCAGAAGGACAAACTACCGCGAAATTATGGGTAAAAGCGATTCCCGACTTTAATGGCATGAAAAAAGTGCGGGCAATATTAGTCAACGAACTTGATGAAGTCATTCAATATCAGGGCGAAAGCACCAACTTTACGCGGCGCGAACTCACCTTGTTACCCAATTACGACTTGCAACGTTATGAAATTGACTACGATCAATTCCACACAGCCCACGACTGGAAAATCCTCTACCAAGCCCAAAGCATGGAAGGCGATTGGTCAGAAATCTTTACGGGAACAGTGACTTATGAAGAAACCCTGGCAGACAACGCTGCCCTCACGCCGAGCCAATCGGTGTATCACGAAGACGACATTTTGCGCGTGACAGTGCCATTATTACCCGCCGGGCAAGTACAATATGTGGGCATGGGTTTACCCGATGGCACACTCTTATTGCTAACGGGTTTGAATGGGTTTGTCCCTTTGGATGCGGCAAATATTCCCGTCTTTCAAGGCGAAGTGGCAATAGAAGTGTTTCTGGTTTCTCGCAGGGGTATTCTAAAAGGAGAATATATGCTTTATCTCTTACGAATCCCAGTTGGCGTTGATTTGTTGACGAATCCAGAACAATGGATGGTGGGCGTGAGTAGTTTTAAGGTGGAATAAAGTTTATACCTGAACTACATGGATTGTATATAAGAAAGGATTACAAGATAAACCTTTAACTATATGGATTGTAACTACTCAGGGCAACCACAAGGGATTGCCCCTACGTATAAATATTTTCGTCACTTTACATAAGAATCTGGTTGTAGGGGCAATCCTTTATGGTTGCCCTGAGCCCTGAGTAGTTACTATGGATTGTATAATTGATACGGATTAGATCGAGGTTATGCTTGGTTTTAATCCCTTCTTATATACAATCCATGTAGTTACCGGTTTTAATCCCTTCTTATATACAATCCTTGTAGTTACTGTTGTCAGACGAAAAACTGGCGGTCTGTTCGAGTCGGGTTACGTTATCACGCGACGCTTGATAAGCTAACCTAACCTACCATACTTTGGAGTACAACGCTTTAGCTTTGTCAGCCCGTCCAAAAAACGCACAAAGCTGAAGCGTTGTACTCCTATACGCACAAAGCTGAAGCGTTGTACTCCATTCACATTTCAAGGCGGAGTGGAGTAGTTACTTTTTTTTTGTAATCCTTTCTTATATACAATCCTTGTAGTTATTGTTGTCAGACGAAAAACTTGATGATCGAGTAAAAGGAAATGGTGGGTTTAGCTACCCACCCTACCTGAAAAAAACCTGATAGGAGATAAACGATGTATTCATTTTTTGAAAAACAGACAATTTTTGTATGGTCATTACTTGCCCTATTCACCGCCCTATTGACTGGACAATACGCACAAGCAGAATCTTGTACCGTGAAAGAGGTGAACGAGGGTAGTTATTTATTCGATTATCCTGGCGAGATGCTTGTTACGCAAAATAATCGGTGGTTATTAGTCTTGGATGAAATGGCAAGAGATATAAAAATTATCGAAACAGCCAAACAGCAAATGTTCACAACCTTACCTTTGCAAGGTTTAGAACCCAAAGGACTCACCTTATCGCCAGACGGCGCGACGCTCTATGTCAGTGGGGCTATCAGTGGCAATATAGTGGTTGCAGACATTTCCGCCTCAGATCCCACAGAATGGACTATCAAAGAAACTTGGCAAATAGCCGGTAATTTTGGAACAATATACTTCGATCCCAATAAGCCAAGACTACTGGTGACAGACAGAACCATAAAAGGGGTGCGTCTGTTATCAAGCACAGATGGGAGTGAAATCGCGACTTTGAGTACGGCGTATTGTGATTTACCATCGGCTTTAGCCCTACGGGATTCGCAGCTATTCGTCGCTTGTGAAACGAGCAACAAAGTTGCCGTATTTGATTTAGAAACGATGAATAGCCGCAGTATTAATGTCGGTAAATCCCCCGTCGCGCTCCTCTTGCACCCAACATTGCCCAAACTGTATGTGGCTAATGCCGGGGAAAAATTTCTCAGTCTTATCAACACAGAAAATTTGGCATTAGAAAAAATAGAACCCATTGATCCAGAAGTGGTTTTCAATTCGCCAAGAGATATACTTTGGTTAGAAGGTCGAATTTGGATTTTAGATCGGAAAGCCGCTGCCCTGCTCACTTTGGATTCCAGAACGGAGAGATTTGAAAGCGGGGTTTGTACCGGCATTGCTAATCACGCCGAGTCTATCGCTGCTGCCATTTTACCCGATCAAAAGTTCATTTATACTACCTATCCAAAAGGGATTAACTCTATTTCTGTGACTCATATTCCGCCGAATGAGGAGGAGAAGGCGCGGCTTCAACCCCAAGTCTTAATGGCGGGTTTTGATCCCATTCTGTTGGATACTAATGACACCAAATTTTCTGTGCTTGCCGTCGTAGAAGAAGGACTCGCGCAGATGGATAGTGTGTCGATAGAACAAAATATGGGGGGATTAATGCAGAGGATGGCTCTCGTTGGTACTATTCCATTAATCGTGGAAGGCGGGCGTAAAATTCAAGGACTCGTTTATGAGATGAAATTTGAAATAGAACGCAATGCTTTACCCGAAGGAACAGTTGCCACGGAAGTCATGGGGATACCCACATTGAGCCTATTTGGTGAATTACCACATCAATTCCATATCCGCGCTAAAGATAGTGCTGAACAAAAACAGGCTTATCCCAACTGGAATTATGGTGATTGGCCCTTAGTGGAAAAAGAATATGTGCCTCTCTTTGTGGAAGATTACAAAAAACACGGACCCCGTCGAGGTCGCCCCCAAGTCATTATGGCGGGTTTTGCACCGATGTTGATGGATAGAGGTGATACGGAACTAAAGGTGTTAGCCATTGTGCGACGGGGCTTGACAGAAATTGATTATGTTGCATTGAAAACACCGGCTGGTGATTTATTTACCGCGATGAACAAAGTAAGTGACTTACCTAATGGTGATGAACTGTATGAAGGTATCGTCGTCAATCAATCACGGGAACAGCCTTTATTTCCAGAAAATCAAAATTTTTCTAGCGTTTGGAATAATGTGTTTCAAGTCGTCGTTATTGATAAGGCGAAACAAATGCATCGTTTTCCTGATTTTCATGTGGGGAGTTATCCAGCAATTGATTAGCTGATGTTACGCAAAGCGATTCTATTCAAACTTAGAAATCCGATTTTTTTTCAAAAATCGGATTTCTTAAACATCGTTTCGCCG
>JAOZSV010000339.1 GCA_029939505.1 Thiotrichaceae bacterium
AACCCCAACGGGGTGAAATGTGAATAGCCACCGATGAAATCGGTGGAATTTGGTGAAATTTTGAAGCACCTTGCGTCACATCAGTTATGAATTATGAATTATTCACCATTCACCATTTACCATTTACCATTAATTTAATCTATGAAAAAAAACCAGACAACTCCTCATATCAACCCTTTACGCCCCACCCTAACTGATCAACCCAACCAACATTGGGGAAATTTATATGGTAGTAGCCCTGGCTTAGTAATCAGCCGCGCTGCACGAAAAGCACCATTAATTGTAATAACCCCAGACTCAATTTCGGCGCAACGTTTGGCTGAAGATATTCAGTTTTATGCTGGGGCGGATTTGCCTTTGTTGCATTTTCCTGATTGGGAAACCTTGCCTTATGACGTATTTTCTCCGCATCAAGATATTATTTCCAATAGACTGACGACGCTCTATCACTTACCCAATATGGAATACGGTGTTTTAGTGTTGCCTATATCTGTCTTGATGCACAGACTCGCACCAATTAATTATGTGAAAAGTGAGAGTTTATTAATCACAATAGGGCAAGATTCTGAAAAATTATGCGACAATTTAAAACGCAGTGGCTATCGTCGTGTCGAACAAGTGGTGGAACATGGCGAATTTTCTGTGCGAGGGCAGATTTTAGATGTATTTCCGATGGGCAGTAATTTGCCTTATCGTATTAATTTATTAGATGAGAAAGTCAACAATATTTGTCACTTTAATCAGGAAACGCAACGTTCCCAAAAAACGGTTGTCGAGGAGAAAGATTTTCATCAAAAAGCCTCAATTCGTTTACTGCCAGCGCGTGAATTTCCTTTAAATGAGGAATCTATTCTTCTCTTTCGCAATCAATGGCGTACAGAATTTGGTGGTAATCCCATTCAATGCCCTCTTTATCAAGATATTTGTTCAGCGTTAGCACCCGCAGGGGTAGAATATTATTTACCCTTATTTTTCAAGGAAACACAGACTTTATTTGATTATTTGCCGACAAAGAGTGTCATTATTACCTTAGAAGGCGTGTTAGCGCAGGCAGAACAATTTTGGCGAGAAGTCGGTGAGCGTTATGAAAGATTATGCCATAATATAATGCGTCCCATTTTGCCGCCGGATAAGCTATTTTTACAAGCAAATCAAGTATTTGCATCATTTAAGCCCTTTCCACATATCAATCTCAATCAAGACGAAACAGATAAATCAGGCACTGTTAATTTTTCCACCTCTCCCCCGCCCAGTTTGCTCCTTGATGCCCGTACTTCACAACCATTAAGCGCATTTAAGAATTTTTTAGACGCATTTCAAGGGCGAATACTCATCGCTGCTGAAACAATGGGGCGGCGTGAAAGTGTATTGGAATTATTTAAGAAATATGAATTGAAGCCAATAGTCGTCGAAAATTGGCAAGCGTTTTTGCAAAGTGACGCGCCATTATGTTTAACCGTCGCGCCGCTTGAGCAGGGTTTAGTGTTGGAGAAAATTCCCCTTAAATTCCCTTTGAAAAAAGAGGGAAAAGAAAATTCTCAAATTTCTCTCTTTCAAAAAGAAGCCATTTCTCAATTTGAATCAGAAGCAGAGCATGGAATAGAAAAAGCGGGAATAGAAAAAGGAAGAGAAAATGAATGGGGAATTTCTTCACTCGCCGTTATCAGCGAAACCCAATTATTTGGTGAACGGGTTGCGCAACGTCGTTTACGTAAAAAAACGTTGCAGGATGCGATTGTTCGTGATCTCACAGAATTAAGCATCGGTGCACCCGTTGTCCATGAAGATCATGGCGTGGGGCGTTATCAAGGTTTAATCTCGTTAGAAATAAGCGGGATAGAAGCAGAGTTTTTACAACTGGAATATGCCAAGCAAGATAAACTCTATGTTCCCGTCTCTTCGCTCCATTTGATTAACCGTTTTACGGGAATGAATCCAGAAAATGCACCACTACACCGTTTAGGCACAGGGCAATGGGAAAAAGCAAAACGTAAAGCGAATCAAAAAGCAACTGATGTTGCCGTCGAGTTATTAGATATTTATGCGCGACGGGCAGCACAAGAAGGACATATTTTCAAAATAGATCAAAACGACTATCAAAGATTTGCACAAGCCTTCCCCTTTGAAGAAACCCCCGATCAAGAAGAAGCCATTAAAGCCGTTTTTGAAGATATGATTTCAAATCGCCCAATGGATAGGCTCATTTGTGGCGATGTGGGATTTGGTAAAACCGAAGTCGCCATGCGAGCAGCATTTATCGCCGCTTTTGATGGAAAACAAGTCGCGATGTTAGTTCCCACAACCTTATTGGCACAACAACATTATCAAACCTTCCAAGATCGTTTTGCTGATGATCCAATACGAGTCGAACAATTATCACGCTTTATTCCCCCAAAAAAACAAAAAGAAATCTCAAAAGCGGTAGCGGATGGAAAAGTCGATATCATCATCGGTACACATAAATTATTAAATAAAACCTTTAAATTCAATAATTTAGGACTTGTTATTATTGACGAAGAACACCGTTTTGGTGTCAAACAAAAAGACCAATTTAAATCACTACGAGCAGAAGTCGATATTCTCACACTAACCGCAACCCCCATTCCCCGCTCCCTCAATATGGCTCTCTCTGATTTGCGTGACTTATCAATTATTGCGACACCACCCTTGGGGCGTTTAGCGGTAAAAACCTTTGTTAAAGAATGGCAAGATGTGATTATTATCGAAGCCATCCTGCGTGAATTAAAACGGGGAGGGCAAGTGTATTTTATACATAACGAGATTGACTCAATTAATCGCATGGCGCAAAAGGTAGAAGATTTAGTTCCCGAAGCACGGGTACAAGTTGCTTATGGAAAAATGCGAGAAAGTCAACTTGAACATATCATGCAAGACTTTTATCATCGTCGCTTTAACGTCTTAGTCTCAACCACGATTATTGAAACGGGGATTGATATACCCACCGCTAATACAATTATTATTAACCGCGCAGACAAATTAGGTTTAGCGCAGCTCTACCAATTACGTGGGCGTGTCGGGCGTTCCCATCATCTGGCGTATGCTTATCTCATCATTCCACCGCGTCAAACGATGAATGAAGAAGCGCAAAAACGTATTAATGCCATTGAATCCCTGGAAGAATTAGGAATGGGCTTTACATTAGCCACACATGATTTAGAAATTCGTGGCGGCGGGGAATTATTGGGAAGCGAACAAAGTGGACATATACAAGAAATAGGCTATAACTTATATACCGAATTACTGGAACGTGCTGTCAATGCCCTCAAATCAGGGCAACAATTAGATCGCCCTTTTTCATTAAACACTGAAATTAATTTACACGCACCCGCCCTATTACCCAGCAGCTATTTACCTGATGTTCATACCCGTTTAATCATGTACAAACGGATTGCCAACGCCCCCGAACTCCAAACCTTAAACGAGATACAAGTCGAAATAATCGATCGTTTTGGACTCATGCCAAACTCTGCTAAAGCATTGATTTCAATCACAGAATTGAAAATAATGGCGACCAAATCAGGCATACGCAAAATTGATTTTGGTGAACAAGGCGGCACAATCCTATTTGATGAAAACACCGCCATCGATCCCCAAAAAATAATCACCCTGATTCAAAGCAACCCGGCTCACTATAAATTAGAAAGCGAGAAGAAATTGCACTTGTCATTAGAATTACCAAATTTTTCAGCACGTTGTGAGTTTTTGGAGACGGTTTTGAATCAATTCTCGGCGGTACGTGAAAAGGATTAATTTTACTGATTGAGTACAACGGATTAACGGAATCAACGGATTTTTTTGAAATTGAATTCGGATTAAAAAAGGCGCGTTACCCTTCTGATAAACAATCCGTTTATTCCGCTAATCCGCTGTACTCAACGGATTATAGAATGAAACGGATGGTGAAAAAGTGAAAGGGCATATTCATCTTCTCCAAAACAATCCGTTCCATTCCGAAATCCGTTGTACTTATCTTGTCAATCCCTTAATCAATCTAATTGAGTACAACGGATTAGAGAATAAAATGGATGGTGAAAAAGTAAAAGGGCATATTCATCTTCTCCAAAACAATCCGTTTCATTCCGAAATCCGCTGTACTTATCTTGTCAATCCCTTAATCAATCTAATTGAGTACAACGGATTAGAGAAT
>JAOZSV010000131.1 GCA_029939505.1 Thiotrichaceae bacterium
TTTCAACCCCGAAGGGGTTAAACATGAATAGCCACCGATGAAATCGGTGGAATTTGTAGGGGCAATCCTTTATGGTTGCCTTTTTTTGTATTTCACCAAAACGAAAAACGCTATATGCAAGCAGTTTTATAGTTCCATCAGAAACATATCTGGCTAAAAACGGATATTCAAAAGCACCATCATGAAATTTCAGCAAAACACGCCCCTCTTCAGTTGTTTTAGATTCAACTTTTGAGATTCCTGGAACTCTTTTTTGCAATAATTGTAATATATGTAAAAAAGTATCGTGATGATTATTAAATAAATATTCTATTACTAATGATAAATTTTCGCCTTCACGAGAGAGATGTTCAGCAAAACCGGCTTCCTGTTCTGGGCGAGCTTTACTAATATTAAAGTCAGAAATATGCCAATTTTCAATTAAATTACCAAGTGTAACAATAGCAGGAAATTTTTCAAACTGTGCCAGTCCTTTTATTGCTAAAATATCATTAGACTTTAAAGATTGCTGCTCTCTCTTTAAATCTTTTTCATTTGTCACATTATCTAATTCATTTGTTACAGCAGTTCCAGTTCCATTTTCAAAATCAAGAAAATGCCAAGGTTTACCTTTTCTGCCTAGACGATATTTTAATATTTCCCGTTCCACAAAACCCCGTCCATTTTTTGCATTAATTTGTAAAACATAAGTTATTAATGGATCAGAGGGTTTATCTCTAAATTGTAATTCAATCACAATTGCCCCACTAGAATTACGACTACGAACTTCATAAAAACCACGACTACCTCCTAATCTAGCTAAAGCAGTATTAATAGTACCACTCATTGCATCGCGTAAAAAACCAAAAACATTAAAAATTGTGCTTTTACCACTCCCATTAGCTCCAACTATCACACAAAAATCAGGAATGTTTTTCAGTTCGACATCTTGAAATGCTTTAAAATTTTTTAAACGAATGGATTCTATTTTCATATTTAATCTTCAATTAGTTGATTTATATTGCTATTCAATCTCATTCCAACCCCAAAGAACACAAAATACTCGGTTCTCGATTTTGCCTTTCATGCTCATGAATAATACACAATCTATCATCCCGATACAAGCCCATCACCGTATTTGCTAAAACTCCATCCGTTGCATTATTCCGCAACTGAAAATTTAAAGCATCAACCGCAGAATCACGCAATGGATATTTATAAATCGCATCAATTGCTTTTTCCAGTTCAGGCTCTAATAAAGTTCCGCGTGTTTTTGCATATTCCTTTAATTGGATATAAGTTCGATAACGTGCGCCGTTTTTTCTACCTAAACCACCGCCTGCACTATTAGTTTCAATTTCTAATAAATGCTTAACTCCTTGTTTTACAATTTCATGGTGAGAATCGCTACGCTCTAAAGCTGGAGTTTCGGGATTACAAGCAGCTGCTTTAAAAATATCGTCCAATGATTCGCTAATAATTTCGCCGTTTTTATTTAGCCACAGCATCGCATCATTGCCATCTGGAGTATCCATATAAACTAAAACTCCCGCTTTTTTATCAGTTTTCGGCTTATAAGTTGAATGAACTACTGGCGGTAAAGCTGGGATTAGTTTGGCTAATTTTGGATTGTTTTTTATAGCTTTAGTCCAAACCGCATAGGCTTCTGAAACTAAATCTACTTCATTATCAGCTTCGCCATCTAAAATTCCAGCTTTTTCATTATACAAATTCTGCAAAGTCGTTTGATTGTCATCATCTTCAAAAAAAGCTTCATCGGTGCCAACCACTTCGGCATTTTCGCTCAATCTATGTTTTAAGCGTGAACGTAAATTAATAATTTTTTCTACCCCTTCAGCAGGTAAAAACGAATAACAAATAATCTCATGCGCCTGTTGTCCAATTCTATCAATACGCCCAACTCTTTGAATTAACCTAATAATTGCCCAAGGTAAATCATAATTAACCACAATTGCCGCATCTTGTAAATTCTGCCCTTCTGATAAAACATCGGTGGCAATTAATACCCGAATTTCATTTTCAGGTTTAAGCTTTTTCTCATTACTAATAGGGCTAAATCGCCCTGCTAATTCAGTCGGATTAGAACTACTCCCTGTTGCTACTTCTATTTGTGTGACTCCTCGCGCCATCAATTGTTTATGTAAATAATATGCCGTATCCGCAAATTGGGTAAAAATAAGTACTTTGTCATTTGGATGAGTTTTTATTAAGATTTCTTCTAAACTATTCAATTTCGCATCTTGCGCCGCTTGCCAATCTCCGCAATCATTTAAAATTTCAAGCAAAGCTTCGGAATCCGTTTGCAATTGTTTGCTTAACTCGCTTGTAAAAAAACTCGCAGCAAGCCATTTAAAGCGTTTTTTCTCTTTACTATTATAAATAGCATAAATTTCAGCAGCTGCTTGTTGAAATTTTTCCAAAGTTTTAAAACGTTCTTTTGTGACGGATTCCTCATCATCATCATTGAAACGACTATCAAAATTTAATAAATATTGAGTTCCAATTGGAATTTCTTTATCATTCTGCAAAGCATACAAATAAATACTATTCCGCATAATCAAGCGTTCCAACGACAAAATAAACACTTCGCCACTACTTTCTAAACGCTTAAATAAATTAGTACGACAAAAACCAATTAAGCGTTTACCTGCTCTGGATAAATCTTTAGTGATTTGTTCTTCTTTTTTTGATATTTCAACTTTGGGCTCTAAATATTTGCCCAAACCATAACGGGGCAAATTAAGCGTAGCAATTTTTTTAACTACGTCTTCTGAATAAAGTTTTGCATATTGTTCATCAATATGAAAAGTAGCAGTTTTTGGTAAACGTGCTGGAAAATAGGCACGTTCACCATTTTCTAGCCGCAAATATTTTTGTCCGTTTTCAGAATCGGTCAAAGCATAATTTTCCTGAATAAAACTACGAGTTCTACGCACCATATATAAACGCATCAATTTCCGCCAATCTTCTGGATATTCACTTTTTTCATAAGCGGCTAGAGAATGTGCATTGCATTGATTTTTACTGGTAAAAACGTTGATACCTCCGGTTTCTGCAATCAATTTTTCTGGGCTTACACTGAGTTTTTTGTCTTCAGGAATAAATAGCCTTAATTGATTTGCTAAATCGAGATAAGTTTTATTATAAGGAGTGGCTGAAAGTAACACCACTTTGCAATCATTTCTATCAATATAGTCTCGAATAGCTTTATAACGTTGCCCTTCACGATTGCGTAAATTATGGCTTTCGTCAATAATCACTAAATGATAGCGTTTTAAATCGGCTAATTTTTTTACCATTGTGACTGATAACACGGTAGCCATTTTGAGATATTTATCACAATAACCACTTTTCCACATATCCATCAGATTTTTCGGACAAATAATTAAGGTTTCGAGTCGATAGACATTTTCAAAGATTTTGGCTAAGGCGGTTGCCATCAAGGTTTTGCCTAAACCCACAACATCACCAATTAATACGCCACCGCGCTGATTTAGATGTCGCGCCGATAATCGCACTGCTGCGGCTTGATAATCAAAAAGTTTATTTCCAAATTCATGCGGAACAGTGAATTCATTTAAACCGGCTCTGGCTTCTTGAGATAGGTGATAAGCCATTTTTAAATAAATATGATAAGGCGGAATTAATTCTTCACGCGCCCAACTTTGTTCAATAATTTCAATGAGTTGTTTGGAAATATCCAAACACCAGCGATCTTGCCAGCGAGCTTCAAACCAATCTGACAGCTTTTGACAGGCATCGCCTTCTATAACATCAACATTGAGTTCACCTTGCCCCGATAATCCAGCATAAGTGAGATTACTACTGCCTAAATAACCGATTACTGGAGTAAATTTATCTTCACGAAACAATAAATAAAGTTTGGCATGAAGAGGAGAACTTAAAAAAAGTTTAATAATAACTTTTTGATTTCGGAGTTGTTGAGCTAAACGTCGCAAAGTAGCTTCTTGCTGATTAGTGGGAATAGTTTGGGCTAATTGTTGTCGAAATTCAGCGGAAAGTTTTCTTTTGAATTGGATGGCGGTTTGATTATCTATTGGTATGATTTTGGGTTTATTCCCATTAATACCAATTAATAGGCGACAACAGTTTGCTTCGCCTCCGCTGAATTTGTCTATATAAGTATCTAAATGTTGCCAACCGCTGAGCCTAAAATAACCAATACAAAAATCAGCACGATAGGCGACTTTTATGGTTTCTTGTAGGGTTGGTAGTAGGTGTTGGTTTAGGTTGTCGAAGATTTTTGGCATGATTTTTTATTATCCCATTCACTTGCCCAAAGAGCAGTTAAAACTGATTCTGATTGTTTTTTAGGTATCAACGATTGTGGCTTAAACAAGCAATCATGTATTCGCTGATAATATGCTAAATAACACATAGATTGGGCAGTATGAATGAGTTTTAACCATTTTTTTTCACCCCGAATTTTTTCCCATTGTTCTGGATAAAAATTAGCCAAAATCATTTCACAAGTCAAAATCAATTCCATCGGTGGCATTGTCCAACGTGGACGACTGATTTTTAATTCCTCTTTTCTATTAGCTTGCGGTTTATGTCCGCCACTTTGAAGATGAAAAAGTGGCCCTGCTTGGTATTGATCATTTTCTTTATAATTGGCGAGATCAATGTGCCAACGTGTTTGTAACTCACCTTTTATATCAAAAATTTCAATCTTGATATCTAGTTTTTTAAAAGGGGGAATATCGTTTTTTTCTGGCGGTTTAACTGCGACTTCAAGATAAACATGAGGGACTATTTGTCCCAACTTTTTATCCAACGTTGGTACAAATACAATGGGTTCTGATGGTTTAAGAGCATATTCCCATGTTCGTGATGAACTAAATCTCATCAGTTGTGTGCTTGCACGGTCCAGATAATTTTTACTATCAGGACAAATTAGCTTATTTTGGCAAAGTAAATTACTCAAATAAGCTAACAGTGAACTCATCTCTTTTGCTGTTGGAATTGTATTCACATTCAATCCCTCATTTTATCATTCTGAATCATCTCAACAATGAATCTTTCCCCATCATCAATTGCCAATCCGCTTTTGAGAAATTGATCAGTTTCAACACATTTCCAACAAATATGTTTTCTTTGGATAAAACTGTGATGTATTGAATCAGGTTCATAAGCAATAACAGAATATTGTTGTTCGGTGGGGTGATGACAAGAATCACAAGCAAAGGCAAATAAAGCATCAGTATGCTCTTGCCAGCGTGATTTAAAGGGAGATAAGTTCAATCTAAATTTGTTATTTAAACAAACTACCCGTTCTTTAGCTGTCATATTACCCAAGTCTTCGTCACATAATTCCTTCCCCCAATCCTGCAAACGGTGTTCCCACCAACGACTCCAACCTTCACTAAACACGCCTGTATAAGTGACTTTGGCCTTTTTTAACTCTTTAAATAAGGCATCAACATCATTGCCTTCTTTTGCTACGCCTAATCGGGCTAAAACGTTATCTTTATTCAGTAAAATACCTTGTCGCTCTATCATATAGCGCAAAATTTGTTGGGCAACTTGATGGGGGGCTTTCAGATTATCCATTTCCCGTATAGCTTGATAAGCAATTACCACTCTTTCTTCCTTATTCAGGAAAAAAAAAGTCGCCCATCGTTCCGATTTTTGCTTCCAGTGTTGTATCATGCGTTTATATCCCTTGACGAGGGATAAGATTTTTTTGTTATATTCTGGATTATCAGCAAGTTCTTTTTTCGTAAAACGACAGTCGAATAAATTATGGGCGACAACATCATTATCAAAACCAGTAATTTTGTTTTCATGGGAAACTAAAATAATGGGAAAATCTTGAGTCACATTTTCTGAAGTATAAGAACGCAGCTGTTGTGCTAATGGTTCGGCTTTATAAGCATTTTTTGGCGTTTTGATAGCTTCGTCCAAACGGTAATCTAATGCCACAAAATCAGGCTCACTTTCCACTATTTGGTTAGCCAAGGTTATTAATTCTATTGGTTGTTGAAATTTAACTGTAAGTCCATTTATTCCAGGTGTTGACATGAGTTTAGCAAAATGTTCATCTGCTTTTTGATCATCAATAAAAATACCTTGATACATTTTATTCATTTTTAAACCTCTGGTAATTTAATTTGTTTAGGTGAAATGGGGATACCGAATTCAAAACAACAGCCATATCCTGTGTCTGGTTCTGAGAGGCGCACAAAGCCTTTATTCACTTTGGCAATATCAGAAACAATTTTGAGTCCTAAACCACAGCCAGGACCCGCAATTTCATCTTTTCTATTGTGTGAACTCGTGGTAAAAAATGCCTCAAAAATATGGTTTTTTATATTGTCTGCAACACCAGCCCCAGTATCTTGAAAACGAATGATCGCCAAATTATCTTGCCTTATTGCAGTTACTTTGATACAACGTTGTTTAGCATTGCTACGTTCCATCGCTTTAATTGAATTTGTCAGAAAATTAAACAGTACTGCATCAATTTCGCTGCGGTGCATAAAGGTGGTACGCAAACCATTTTGTATGACTTCCCATTCAAAGCGAATTTCTCTGGTATTAAAATAATTTTTGAATTGTTCGATAAATTCTTCTATGACACCATAAAGTGCTATGTTATTTTTATTCCGTGTAACAGAATGCTCAATTTGTGCGCTAATATAATTAGCGAGATCACCTAAACGATTCGTTGTTTGATTAACTTGTTCAAAATGCGCGTTAATTTCTTTGAAATTTTGGCAAGCAGATAAAGTCACTGAATGCAAATTTCTCAAGGATGCTTTTAATCGCGTGACAGCACCACCAGTTTCATGGCTAAAAACGGCAATGGAAATACCTAATGAAGCCAAGACTCTCAGCATTTCTGAATATTGTATGTCCTTTTGTTCTTTTTCCCTAACCATCACTTGGACTTTTTCAAGCTTACGTGCCATTTGCTGTGCATCAATAGATGAACCTTGGGGTTGATTTTTTAATTCGTCAATATGTTCTTGCAACGCACCTGACGCTGAGGGCTGAAGATTTGTTTTTGAAATCGAATCTACTTGCTTACTATGGCGATAAGAAGCTACTCGTAACACTGCCCATTCTAAGCACTCGTTAATAAAATCGCACAGTTTTTTATAGGCTTCATTTTCGACTAACCCTTCCCGACTTGCAGTTTCTTCTAAAGCTGGATTTTTTACACTGGTTAATGCAACATGGCCAAAAAAATTATAATTTTTCGCTTTGAGTAACCTATTGTGTTCACCAATAACAAGTTGTAACCAATCATTGCTAGACTCACCATAAGGCAAAACTCGAAAACCATCACGGTACACCCGAATACCACCCAGTTCTTTACCAAATTTACGAGCCTGATTAACAGAGGGCATCAATTTGGAATTATATATAAAATAACTGACTTCAAATTTCAAAGGGCCTACTTCTTGATAATAGTTATCTTCTGAATCTTGTTCATCTTCAAATTCCAATATTTCTGAATGTACATGAAAATGCCCTTTTCCATCGTCATCTATCCACCCTTTTATCAATGCGGTTCTATTTGCCAAAAAACTTTTTTCAATCGAAAGCTCTGGAATGGCTTCATTTTTTAACTGACCATTGATCTGCACTTTAAAACCTGGATCTAGTGCATAAGTGTCACTATCATTTTTAGAGGCTCGATGACGCAAAGGTATTTCAAAAGGCGGTTGCAACAATAAAACGTATTTCCAAATTTGAATAAAATCATTTTTTGTCCATTTATCCCGAAGTTTTCCGATCCTTAACGTTGTGCCATGAGCATTTTGCTCAGCGGAAAATTGTTCTATGGGATTAATAATTCTGGTCAATAATTTACCAGATTGATATTGACTTTCCCAATCAAAATGGACTCTAATTTCTTTGGTTTCGTCTTTCTTTTTCGTTTCTAGGAGCAACTGTTTACCTAAACGTTCTACTGCAAATCGACCAATACCTTTGCGCCCTGCGCGTGATCGCCCATATTGCGGCGAAAGTGGATTTTTTTCTTTATCGTTCGTAGATAGGCGCATCCAATTTTCGCGAATATTGAATAAAGTCATCCCATTACCATCGTCGCTGATAATCAATGTACCGCCAGGTTTGTTATAATCTTTAAACTCAATATTTATATAAGTAGCATCAGCATCATAAGCATTCTTGATTAACTCGGAAAGAGCCGTTTCTTGTTTTCCAACCAGTTCAAATCCTAATCTGTGTATATGTTGGGCATCGACAGTAAAACGAGTAGCTTGTGGATCTAGTTCCAGTAAACTGTCATTGAGTTCAGAAAGTCGTTCAAAATTTAACGAGTCTTTGTTCAGTTCTTTTTGTAGAGATGCTTTTAATTCTTTTAATGTGTTAGGCATATTTTTTAAAAATCTCCAAAACCCTCTCCTTAACTTCATCCTTAACAATCGGAAACGTCCCCAAAATATGTCGAAACTCTTCAAAAGTCAAGCCATACAAGTGCGCCACCATAGCATCCAATTCTGCCCTAATTTCTGCACGCTCTTCTGGATTAGTTACACCAGTTTTTATGCCAACTTCTTTGGCTAAATCATCGAATTCTGGTGTTGTGCAGATTAATTTAGTGGCACGAGTAACAATATCTTTATTGTTTATACGAGGAATTGGGAGTTGATAAGCATAAAACATATTGATATTTGCTGACACTTTTTGCCGTAAAAAATAATCAAGTACAAAACTATTTAAAACACTTACTAATATTAACAGTTCAGTATTAGTTAAATCGTTACCCAATGAAAGATTAAATGATTCCGAAGCAAAATTCATTTTAGGCAAAATAGTAGCTATCATAGTACGCTCATTTGTGCTTGAAGCAATTCTACGAAACCCCAACCGATACCCCTGATAATCCAACTTTTGCCCCACATCCTCTACTTTTTTACCCAAAACCGCTCTACGCCCTTCATTTTCATCTACCCAATAACGCGGTTCTGCAAATTTATGCTCAAACTGATGAATCATTTTACCCTCATAAAGCGGCAACCTACCCTCAGCATTTTCCGTATAAAACAAATGACTATCATTAGTCATATCAAATTCGCGTGTTAGTGCTAAATTCCAAACACCATCAATCTTCTCCCCCAGCAACGGAAATTGCAACATCTTCTCCGCAATACTAACATCCATATCACTCTTAAATTCCATCACTGAATGCGAATCTGGCGACAAACGATAAATCATTTCAGTTTTAACTCGCAAAGAACTACTTTTAGGAAACTTAGCCAGTTCCTTGACTTCATGCCGCATAAAAGCCGCTGGAAATTCACTCGTATGTCCACCTTTTTCAAAACTTAACACCACAAACTTAAAACGACTATCAACACCTTCAAAAATCTTTTTCCGATTCTCAAACCCAAACAATCCAGTAATTTTAGTCTCATTAAACAACAAATTCCGTAAACCGGTAGCACCTAAATCTGTATAAATTCCACTCGGAATCACAATACCACATTGTCCATCATTCCTAAGCAAATTAAAGCACTGTTCTAAAAACAATTTATACAAATTAATATCACTACCAGTTTTTCTACCATTTACTACAGCGATTTGATGCGGATATTGAGAACTTAAACGAAAATACTTGCTCAAATGCGGAAACCTACTTTGATAAGCTAACCAAGCCTCAAGTGTTTCAGACTCTTGGAGCAATTTCTTTTTCTCTTTTTCAAATTCTTTAATCGTCATCTTATTTTTAGTGACTATTTCAGAATAATCATTAAAAAATTCCTTAGCTTGCGGCTTAAAAACTTCCCAAGGCGGATTCGTAATAATCGCATCAAATCCACCCTTATTATTCAAAATTTCATCAAATTCATAACCCCAATGAAATAACTGCAAATCTGAAAAATCATCCAATTTCAGCCCACGCTTAATCGCTTTACCCAACTTATTTTTTTTCTCATCCCAAGTAGCCTGCTCAAATTTGATTTTGAGGCGATTAAATTCATCCAATAAAATTTCATCTAAAATTGATTTCGCTTCACGTTTATGCGCTTCAATCTCATCACGGAGTTTGCGTAAATCATCAGCATAAGTCGTCGCATCACGATAAGCGCGAATTTTGGCATTTTTCTCAGCTAAAATTTGTGGATAAGATTTTCTAAATAAATCATCATGTTTACTTTCAAATTGTTGCGCTTCTACTTGCATTAAACCCAATAAGGAATTACCTGCCAAAATATTAAAATCAATATTCGGCAACGGCTCTAAATCTTCCACAGATTCAGCCGAAGATACTAAAGCTAAAAATAATCGCAACCTTGCGATTTCAGTAGCTTCTTCCATAATATCGACACCAAATAAATTATCAGTGATAATACGCTTTTTGATGAAATACAAAAGATTAGCGTGCTTTGCTTGTAATTCTTTTAATTCTCTTTTTAGTGGTGTATTTGGCGAATTTTGAACTTTCCCAATAATTGCCGAATAAACCTCAATTAGAGTTTTCATCATGGCAATTAAAAAAGCTCCAGAACCGCAAGCAGGATCGAGTAAACTCAATTTAGGCAATACCTTATGGAGTAATTCGTGACACAAATTCGCATCTAATTTCATCAATAATTCTGGAACGGTGTTGAACTGTCGCGCTGGCAAACTTCCTGGAATTTCGGCATGATTGATTTTTTGTAGAATCAATTGATGTATGGTTTGTTCACAAAGATATTCGGTGATTTCAGTACGAGTATAATAAGCTCCAAATTGCTTTTGATTTATGTATTTTTCAAAAATATAGCCTAAAACATCTGGATTTATTTCATTATCATCGCCGCCAGGTGTGTCGTTTAAATTCCAGGAATAACGCCCAAATAATTCAAATAAATTACTAAAAGCTTTATCTTCAATTTGAATTTCATAACGAATTTCCAGCGGATGCTTTAAAAAAAGTCCACCATTTAAATAACGAATCTCGCCCAATAAGGCGTTGGTTTCAAAGGAGCGTTGTTCTTCAGGTTTGGCAAATCCTTCAAAAAAGAGTTTTGATAAAAATTCGCTATAAAAACCATTTTGTTGTTGGCTGAGTTTATCGGGCAAATAGTTCATATTGCCTTTATCTAAAAAGCCTTTTTTTTGTAGAAACCAAATAAACATTAAACGATTAAGCAAAATAGAAGCATACCAGCGTTTGTCACGTTCCGAGTCAATACCTTGAATGAGTTCTAAAAAAACCAGATGTTGTGCTTGAAAATCTTGATAAAACTTTTTAGTAACAGTTTCGACATCAAGAGCTTTTTTCAGTTTTTCAGAAACTTGTAAAACTGACAAATCTCCGCCACTTTCTTCAAATTCAGTTATGTCAGTGAATAGTGCGGATAATTTGCTGATAAATAAATCGCCAGGTTGCCCTTGAAAATAATAATGCTCACGCGCTTGTTTGCCGCTGCGCCAATACCAGATACTTTTGGTGGCATTTTGGCGTTTATCTATGAATATCAATAGGTTTTCATGATGAGTTGTGGAAATTTGTTGATGAATCTCAGCTCGTTGTTTAGCATCTGGGAATATTTGGGCAGTGATTTCAAAAACGGTAATTCCACCGAGTTCAGCAATAGGTTTTGCTTGAGATTCGTTTATGGTTATGGAACTGGAACTGGGATTATTCCAACCTAGTTCGTTGATAAATAGAGTACTTAAATCGAAAGATTGAATTAAGTCTCGGGTTTTTTGGAGGTTTAGTTTTGCCATAAATGATTCTATTTCTTAATTCCTAAAAAAGTGAAAATTGCTTTTTTATTGGCGGATAAAAAACACCAATAATTACAAAAGGATTGCTTGCCCAGCTATGATAACGGCGTGTTGTGCCTAAAAATAGATAAATATCCTTTTGAGAAAATTCCTCCAGATATTTTTTTCTAACCAAATTAATAGCCTGTTTTTCATCGCCCTTAGATGATTTTAGGCTATTCCAATACAAAGCACCTATTTCCCAATCTTCAATCATCAGGGTACTTTCTTTTCCAACTTCATCTATGAATTTATAAGAAAATTTATAGGGTAATTTCTCGACGATTAAAAATTCTTTTTCAACTTTCTCCACACTATCAAATAAAGAAAATTGATTGGCTTTTTGCTTGAGTAACTCTAGATTTTCTTGACTCCATTCTCGTTTGGTTGTCTCAACAACAAAATCCAGTATTTTTTTTGGCTTGAAAATAGCAAGGGAGAGTTCATTTTTATGGGCTTTTGTTATCAATTCACCTAAATTACGATAAATCGTATTTTGTTCTAAAATAATTTTTTTCCGTTCATTCCATCCGTCTGCTGTACCTATAGAATCACCCAAGCTGATTTTATCAATATCGCTTACCTTATAACTTTCAGGTCTTGGATCACTTTTATTTTTTACTAAAGGCAGTGTCATCCATTGATATTTTTTATATCTCTTTTCGTACTCCAGTTTTCGGAAAGGTAAGGGATAAATACGAACCCAACTACCATCCTCAAGAATACCAGCAGTACAAACAAGTTCGTCATATTTCTTTGATAATGTTGGATAAGTCTTGACGACTATCAATACTTTTTGCATTTTCATAAATGTACCACTTTCTGATTATTTTTGCTTTCTAAGTAGTCACTTATACAATGCCGATGACATTGATGGTGTTCTTTTTCAAAGCAGGTTATTGCAATACGCCGAGAATTTTTTATCAAATCTGTTAGCTGTTTCAGAGCATCCTTTTGTTGAGGTAAAGAGGCTTCATAATCCAAAAATAACTGTGAATAATCAGCTTTAGTTTTCAGATTTTTTCTCGCTGCCGAAACAATCCCTAGTGCTGGGATATGTTGATATTCAATACCTATTTTTTGTAATAGGTTCGACATGATATTTTTTGAAAATCCAAATTTGCGGCTAAATGGATTTTTTCTGACATCACAAAGTAAACGGATATTGTTTTCAAGCAGGCGATTAGCATAAGATTCAAAACTAATTCCTTCATAACCGATTGTAAAAAGAACACAGTTATTTTTATTAGAACAAGATTTATATGTAGGTAAATTACTTATTTCCTTATTTGTAATACAAGGTAATTGTTTTAGAAAAAACGCAATTTTTGATTTTTCGGAGTCAGTTCGACTTGAAATAGATTCTAATAAAATAATTTGTTTATCAGTTTCTTGAATCCAACCTAGATTTTGCAGTTTTTCTATATCTGAATCAGCTTGAAATGAATAAGAGCGTGAGTTATAAGGCACAAAATCATAATAGGAAAATCCAGCTTTTTGATGTAACAAAAATAGCCTGTTTTGGAATTCTATTTTAGATAAAGTGCCACCAGCACTTTCCAAAAGTGACAATAAAAAACGCTGTCGGTGAAATTTCGGGATATTGATTTTATTCATATTGATACTGTGCTATTTATACTGATAAAATTGGATTATATCATTTTTTCAGTAAAAATTTAAAGCATCAACCGCAGAATCACGCAAGGGATATTTATAAATCGCGTTTTGCAATGTAAGCGCGTCGGAAAACAAATGCGCAATTTTGGCACCACTTACCCCATTCACTCACGTCAAATGACTTGTTTGCAAATCCATAATGTTGCTGTTGTCAAACGCAATATTTTCGATCCCATCAAGCGCCGTCTGCTGTTTGGCCAATTCAATACTTTTCTCTGAAATATCAAAGGCGTAAAGCTTTGCATCGGGAAAAGCCTTGGCAACGTCCAATATTCGATGACCATTGCCACAACATCAATAAAAGTTTTGCCCTCTCCGCCCTTAGATTGCATAAAATTTTTTCTTTAAAAAAAAAGGCTCGACTGGTGTTTTTTTTCAAAAAACTATCGACTCAAATGGAGTTCGAGGTATTAGTTTTTTGAAAAAAAACTAATACCTCGAAAACGCTTTAGCTTTGGTCGCTAGTAATATCGGATATGATGGAGTCCAAAATCGCCAAAGCTGAAGCGTTGGACTCCAAAGCTCAGAAACTTGGTTTCTAAATTAATATCTTCGCCAATCAAAAACCTTTGGCGAAGGAGGTACTTGCAAAACTCTGAAAACACGAAGTTTAAGAAATCCGATTTTTTCAAAAATCGGATTTCTAAGCCCGAAACGCACGAAGTTTAAGAAATCCGATTTTTT
>JAOZSV010000132.1:0-13847 GCA_029939505.1 Thiotrichaceae bacterium
TAAAGCGTTGTACTCCAAAGAACAAAGCTAAAGCGTTGTACTCCAAAGAACAAAGCTAAAGCGTTGTACTCCCTCAAAAAAATTTTAACTCTTAATTCGTATCATTAACATCGTTTATCCATTTTTCTACTAACGCATTGATTTGCTTATAATTTTTATTATGAGAATCAATGACTGGGCCAATAATAACCTTAATTGTTCCTGGGCGTTTTATAAAAGAGCTTGAAGGCCAAAATTCTCCCGAATTAAGTGCCACTGGTACAACGGGATAACCACTTTTTTCGGCTAACATTGCTCCGCCGATACCATAACGTTTTTTTTCACCTGGCATGAGTCGTGTGCCTTCTGGATAAATCACTATCCATAATCCCTCCGCTAAACGCTGCTTTCCTTGTTCAATAATTCTTTGCATTGATTGACGGATATTTTTGCGATCAATTGTAATGGGTTTAAGAATGGCTATTGCCCAACCAAAAAAGGGTATTTTTAGTATTTCACGTTTCAAAATCCAAATCTGTATTGGAAATATTTTTTGAAAAGCAATGGTTTCCCATGCGGATTGATGTTGGCTTAAAATGAGACTGGCTGATTTGGGAATATTTTCGATTCCCTCTACTTGATAAGTCAGGTTGCAGGTTTTTTTTAGCCACCATAGGATAAAATATGCCCACCCTTTCATTATTTTGTAACGTTGCTGAAGGGGTAAAGGCAATAAGAATAGTGCTATGAAGGAAAAGACGAATGTGGCTAAAACCATTCCTATGTAAAAGAGTAGAGAACGTAAAAATAGCATGATTTTTAATAAACGAAGATTGAATTGTGAAATGGTTTTTTCAATTTGAGGACATTTTTCGATCATTGGTATTGGCAAAAGCGGCTATTTCAACGGCTAATTTGTCAATGTGGGTTATTTTTTCGTAACTACTCCGCCCTAAATTGAGTACAACGGATTAGGGAATTCAACGGATTTATCATCCTCAAATGACAATCATTGAGCACAACTAAACTCTGGTAAGTATCCGTTCATCTGTTGTACTAAATCAAGTTGAAAAATCCGTTTTATTCTTAAATCCGTTGTACTAAGACTGATGTAGTTACATTTTTTTTTAAGAGAGATATATTATAAACATAATATAATCAATAACTTAATGAAAAAACAGATTGACATTTTATTCTGAAAATTCTCACATTCTGATTCAAACCAAATTTTAAACTGTTTTTCGCCCTACGAAGCTAAAAAACTATCCACAAAAGCCGCTAAATTATCATACACGGGTATATTATAAAGTTCTTCCTTCAGACGCAATGTCTGCCGCCCTTTACCCGTTAAAACTAAGATCGGTTGTGCACCAACTGCACTAGCGGCTTGTAAATCGCGGAGTGAATCCCCAACAGCGGGTACATTAGTTAAAGGGATGCCTAAACAGTTAGCCAGTTCCTGAAATAAACCAGTGCGGGGTTTACGACAATTACAATTTTCCTTATTGCTATGTGGACAAAAGAAAATCGCTTCAATCCTACCATTGACTTCAGCCAATTGCTTGTGCATTTTTTGATGAATCTGATTAAGATCATCTAACATAAATAAGCCACGCGCTAAGCCAGATTGATTGGTGATGACAACTACCCGATATTCCGCTTGGTTGAGACGCGCAATCGCTTCGAGGCTGCCTTCAATAGGTTTCCATTCGTCTGGGGATTTGATGTATTCATCCGAGTCTTGGTTAATGACTCCATCTCTATCAAGTATTACTAATTTTGGCATATTTCCATTTTGGTTCTTAATTTTGGATTATTTCGCTTAAATATCAAACACTTCCAAACCTCGAATCCTTTAGATTTGGGCGTTTTTTGGACAGACAAAGCGTTGTACTCCAAATAACAAAGCTGAGTAGTGACTGTTTTTTTAAAAACGTTAGCCTCGACTCGAATACCTGATAGGTTTTGGAAACCTGACAGGTTTGATTCAACATTGTGGAATTTATTTCATGTTCCTTAGTCCAGATTTTGCTGAAATCGACAAAACAAATTTGACAAAGTATTCGTTTTTCAGATATTTCACAAGAAACCAAGTTTCTAGCGGAAACTAGTGCTGGAGGGCGGAAATTCCCAGACCATTTTAAAGGCAAAGAAATCCGATTTTTTGAAAAAATCGGATTTCTCGATGGCCTGAAGATTTCCGCCCTCCAGCACTAGCCGTTTCTGAATACCAGAAAATTCATGCTTCATTATTTTGACAATTTTTCAATTTCTTCCTCCACCTCTTGTTTGAGCCGAATTAAACTGGGATTATCAGGATCGACGCGCAAGCCCCTTTTAATCCAAGTTTTACTGGAGATATATTTTTTCTCTTTTTGATTGGAGATAGCTAACTGATAATATTCCCTAGCAACCTTTTTTATCCCCAGTTTGGCTTGTGCGTTATTGGGCGAAATGGTTAAGATTTTCTGGAAAGTATCAACTGCATTGTTATTTTTCGGGGTTGTATAATTACTTTTATCCAATTGCTTTTTTCCCTGAACAAGCAAACGATTGACAAGCGTTTTGACTAAAGCTCGTGTGTATCGATGAGTGGGCGCAATAGCCTGCATTTCTTGATAAGTGAAATAGGCATTATTGCCTATTGGATTTGTTAATTTATCTTTTTCGACTTGTTGTTTCGCTCGTTTATTGAATGCGATGATAATTTCAGTGAACAGGATTGCTGTCTTTTCATGCTCAGGGGCAATCTCATGTATTTTTTTGTACATGCTGTAAGCATTACCCCGTTTTTTGGGAGTCGTAATCCTTCTTCTCTTGATATATTTCTGACCTTGCTCGAAATACCAGGTGACAATTTCGTCTAATATGGGTTGTGCCTCTTTAGGGGCTTTTTGTAATAAGTGACGGTAAGTTTCATAAGCATTATTACCAATAGGTGATGTGAATCGCTTTTTCACAATTTGCTTTTTCGCCTGAGCTAACAACTCTTCTGTTGACTTAGACGATGGCTCAAGGGGCCTAGTCGTGATAGAGAGCGTAACAACTACCGATTCAGGTTGCGCCTTTGGCGTTTCTGGCAAGCTAGGTGTGTCTGATGAGGTATTTGATACAATATCTGATGGGACTACTGGTGGTTTTTTTGATTCAGTCTCCTGTACAATGACTGTAGAGGAAATGGCTTTTGTGGGAGCTTCAACGGTTTGCGTTCCGCTTTTAACGGTTTTATTTGGAGTACTAAGAAAATAGGTTGTTGTTCCTAAAATACCAAAAATTAAGCCAATGAGTATAGAAAAAACGTTAACAAAAGGCCGTTCTTCGTTAAAACTCAGTCTTTTTCTTAAAATGGGATCTAAAACACGCATAGTAAATAAATGGATAATGAAAAGTGAAAAAAGAACGGGTATTGAGGCTAAAGTTTTTTTCAGGCTCTATACCCATCGCGTTGTTTAGAAAGCAGATTCCTTAAAAATAATACCTTCGCCAATTAAAAATTCAAAAATCCTTTGGCGAACAACAAAGGAGTTTTTAATGCCATTAATTCGTCCCTTTGCGGGCTTACGTTCCCGCCCTGAATATGCCACTGAGGTGATTGCGCCGCCTTATGATGTTTTGAATAGTCAAGAAGCACGTTTATATGCGAAAAATCGTCCTTGGTGTTTTTTGCATATTTCAAAGCCTGAAATTGATTTACCGCCTGACACTGATCCATATAGTGAGGCTGTCTATGCCAAGTGCGCAGATAATTTACAAAAAATGCTTAATGCGAGCATTCTTCAACAAGATATACTTCCCCTTTACTATTTATATAGTTTAACAATGGGCGATCATGAACAAGTTGGATTTGTCGCCGTGGCTAATGTGGTTGATTATAACAATAATCGCATTCGTAAACACGAATTAACCCGCCCTGATAAGGAAAATGATCGGGTTTGTCAAATTGATGCGCTTAACGCACAAACAGGACCCGTTTTTTTAACTTATAAACATCAAGCTGTCATAGATACACTTGTCAAAAGGCTTACAGCAGAATCACCTTCTGTACATTTGACTGCGGATGATGGTGTTATTCATCGGCTATGGATCGTTGATGATCCTGAAGTGATGCAGACGATTACAAGTACTTTTGATAGTATGGATTGTCTTTACATTGCTGATGGACATCATCGATCTGCCGCTGCGTCACGAGTGGCTGATAAGCGACGTACTCATAATCCTGAGCATACTGGTGATGAGGCTTATAATTACTTTCTCAGCGTCATTTTTCCGGATAATCAAATGCAAATTCTTGATTATAATCGCGTGGTTAAAGATTTAAATGGTTTGACCGCTTCAACATTTTTGGAGCGTGTCGCCCAATATTTTGACATTAATTATAGTCAACAGGCTTTTAAACCGCAACAGGGCGGTGAATTTGGTCTGTTTTTTCAAGGGCAATGGTATCAATTAAAGATACATTCTAACAAAATACCTATCAATGATCCTGTTGCCAGCTTGGATGTGAGTTTATTAACTGATCATCTTCTTGCACCAATATTAGGTATTACTGATCCGCGCAGGGATAAGCGTATTGATTTTGTTGGCGGTATTCGTGGACTGAGTGAGTTAGAGAAACGGGTTAATAGTGGAGAAATGGCGATGGCTTTTGCCCTTTTCCCCACCAGTATGTCGGCTTTGATGGCTGTCGCAGATGCAGAGCAGATTATGCCGCCGAAATCGACTTGGTTTGAACCGAAATTGGCGGATGGACTGGTTTCGCATTTGTTATAATGTTTATGTTTAATGGTGAATGTTTAATGGTGAATTATGAATGTTTAATGGTGAATTATGAATGAACCTATCCCACTAATATTTAACCTAAACAATATAACTACATAAGCGAATTAAGAGCTGATGTGACGCACTATGTTTCCAAGAGGTTTAAGAAATCCTTTGAAAAAATCGGATTTCTAAGCGGCGAAACGATGTTTAAGAAATCCGATTTTTTGAAAAATCGGATTTCTAAGGCTAAAAACCGTTTTGCAAGAGCCTCAAGGATTATTTATAAAAAAGGATACTCAGTATTTTATTAACTCTTTGATTTATAATGTTTTTTATTACTTCTTTCTTATAAATAATCCTTGTAGTTATTATCCTTGTAGTTATTAAGTGAATAATAGTAGTATGGTTTCACCATTAATAATTCACCATTCGATTCGAGGTTTAAGTTTTTTCGGTAAAAAAACTTAAACCTCGAATTGAGTTTTTCTTTAAAAAACTCAAACCTCGAAACCATTAAACATTAAACATTAATCAATAAAACTACGCAATTGTTCAGAGCGGCTGGGGTGACGCAGTTTACGCAACGCTTTGGCTTCAATTTGACGAATGCGTTCACGGGTGACATCAAATTGCTTTCCCACCTCTTCTAAGGTGTGATCAGTATTCATATCTATCCCAAAACGCATTCGCAATACTTTTGCTTCACGCTGCGTTAAACCTTGAAGCATATCCTGTGTTGCACGCCGTAAACCTTCACTTGTTGCTGATTCAAGAGGGGCGAGTATGGTTGTGTCTTCAATGAAATCTCCTAAATGCGACTCTTCATCATCTCCTATCGGCGTTTCCATGGAGATGGGTTCTTTAGCAATTTTAAGCACTTTCCGTATTTTTTCTTCAGACATTTCAAGATGTTTTGCCAATTCCTCTGGGGTCGCATCACGACCTTTTTCCTGCAAAATCAGTCTGGAAATTCGATTGAGTTTGTTAATGGTTTCAATCATGTGAACAGGAATACGGATAGTACGTGCTTGATCAGCAATGGAACGGGTGATCGCTTGGCGAATCCACCAGGTTGCGTAGGTGGAAAATTTATAACCGCGCCGATATTCAAACTTATCCACTGCTTTCATCAGACCAATATTGCCTTCTTGAATTAAATCAAGGAATTGCAATCCACGATTGGTATATTTTTTGGCAATTGAGATGACTAAGCGCAAATTGGCTTCAATCATTTCTTTTTTCGCCCGTTGCGCTTTGGCTTGACCAATTGACATGTTCCGATTAATTTCCTTGATTTCCGCAATGCTTAGGCGACTTCTTCTTTCCAAATCAATCAATCGGCCTTGTACTCGCATCAGTTCTTCTTGGTATTGTTTTAAATTTTCAACATAAGGCTTACCTGTATTTAATAGCAAAGGTACCCAGTGTGGGTTTGTGGCGTGATTTTTAAACGATGAGAGAAAATCGTTTTTATTCATGCCGATTTTGCCAATACAAATATTCCGAATCTTCTTTTCCTGTTCACGTATCAAAGTAACCGTTTTGCGTAATTTGCGTGTTAACTTTTCAAGTTGCCTTGGGGCTATTTTAAACAGTAAAAAAGAGTCAGCAATTTCTTGACGCAATTGTTTATATTCAGGCGAGTGTGTACCAAGCGTTGCCTCTGTCTGCATTAGCCGAGTATATAGTTCGCGCAAACGGGCAAAACGGATACGAGCCATTTCTGTCTCAAGGGAAATTTCCTCAACAAGGATAGAGTCAACAGTCTCATCATCATTTCCTTCTTCATTGGCAACAGCCTCAGCGACTATTTCATTTTCAAGAAAATGACTATTTTTAGCGTTTTCAATGTCAATTTCAGATACCGATTCTGAATAGTCATAGTCTTTGAAGCCGGCAATGATTTCTGCCAGTTTGAGTTCACCCGCCTCAACTTTTTCGTAATGTTTCAAAAATACGGCAATAATATCTGGATGGGTTGCAAGGGCTGATAGGGCTTTACTTAAACCTTCTTCAATCCGTTTGGCAATTTCAATTTCACCTTCTCGCGTCAACAATTCTACAGTACCCATCTCGCGCATATACATACGCACAGGGTCAGTGGTACGACCAAATTCACCATCGATATTAGCCAAAGCGGCTGCGGCTTCTGCGGCTTCTGTGGCTTCTTCTTCAGTCACGGTGCTTTCATCAATTAACAAGGTATCAGCATCTGGCGTAAATTCATGAACTGTAATCCCTAAGTCGTTAATCATTGTGATGATATTTTCGATTTGTTCAGGTTCGATAATATCTTCAGGTAGGTAATCATTGACTTCGTGATAGGTCAAAAAACCTTGCTCTTTGCCTTTGGCAATGAGTGATTTGATTTGTAATTGCTGTTGCTCTTGGTTCATAATCGGTTATCAGTTAGTCAGTGTCATCTGGAGTTCAACGCTTTAGCTTTGTACTTTTATTGGAGTTCAACGCTTTAGCTTTGTACTTTTATTGGAGTTTAACGCTTTAGCTATGTACTTTTATTGGAGTTTAACGCTTTGGAGAATCTTCTTTTCAAGTGATCAAAGGAAGATTTTTGTCACGGTTTTGCCCCATGATATTTATATAAAGATTGCAATTCTTGTTTTTCAGCAGCCGTCAAATTAGGACTTTTTTGTATTAAAAAGGCATTGCGTTGAACAACATAATCTTTGTATAAAAGATTGATCGCACCGAAGAATTCATCATCTATATTGATCTGTTGTTCTATGAAATCTGGTGTGGCTAAATAATTGATGGTTTGTTCATATTCTGTTTCTCGCCAATGTTCACATAAGGCACCTAGCTTTAAGTGAGGGTTTTCTTTGGTTAATTCAATGATTTTTAACAGTAGTTTTATATTTGGTTTATTTAATTTGGATAATTGTTCATGGTAATGCGGTTCAATTTGAAGAGATAAAGCGGGTTTATGTAATAAATATATAATGGCTTGATCAACTAATGAAAGTTCTCTCGTACTTTCAATCGTTTTTCTAATTGTTCTTTTGACTGTTGGCTGTTTGGGGATTTCTCCTTGTATTAGTCTAGTTAAATGATTCAAATTGACTCCACTTAATTCACTTAGTTTTTGTAGCATTAAATCACGATAAGGGCCGATTGGTAATGGCTTTAATAAGGGTTTTGCTAATTCGACTAGACGCGCTCGTCCATCTAAATTAGCCATATCCACTTGTTGGGTTAATGTGTTAAATAAAAATTTTGAGAGAGGCGTTGCTCTTGCTAAATGATTGTTAAAGCCTTGTGCGCCTTCCCGGCGGACTAAATTATCGGGATCATTTCCTTGTGGTAGGAATATAAAACGAATTTGACGACCTTCCTGTAATAATGGTAAAGCGATTTCTAATGCTCGCCAAGCAGCTTTTTTTCCCGCTTCATCGCCATCAAAACAAAAAATAATTTCTGGTACATTGCGAAATAAGCGATTTAAATGTTTAACGCTCGTCGCGGTTCCCAAAGTAGCTATTGCATTAAATATGCCATATTGTGCTAATGCGATAACATCCATGTAACCTTCGACAACAATAATACTTTTTAAAGGGCGAGTTTTACGCGCTGAATACCAACCATATAATTCATTGCTTTTTTGAAACAGGGGGGTTTCGGGAGAATTAAGGTATTTTGCTTCATGTTCACTTTCAGAGAATTTACGCCCTCCGAAGGCGATAACACGTCCTCTTTGATCCAAAATGGGAAACATTATCCGATCACGAAAACGATCATAGCGATGCCCTGATTCATTTTGCTTAATTAAGCCCGTTTTGAGCAAATGCGCTCGCAGTTCGGAATTTGTACCTAATGTTTTTAATAGATTATCCCACCCTGGCGGTGCATAACCTAAACCAAAATCACGCGCAATTTCTCCGGTTAATCCCCGTTTTTTTAGGTAATTTATAGCGGTTTGAGATTGGCGTAATTGTTGCCGATAATATTGTGCGGCTTCTGCCATGATTTGATATAAATCATCATGGGCAGTAATTGAGGTAGGTGCGGTGCCTTGTTCATAGACGACAGCCATGCCTGCTCTGGAGGCTAATTCATGTACCGCTTCAAGAAAGTCGAGACGCGCGTGTTCCATAAGGAAACCTATCGCAGTTCCGTGCGCGCCACAGCCAAAACAGTAGTAGAATTGTTTTTCTTGGCTTACGGTAAATGAGGGCGTTTTTTCAGTGTGAAAGGGACAACAGGCGGTATAATTTCTGCCGATTTTGCGTAGCGACACATAGCTATCAATTAGATCAACGATGTCAATACGAGTCATTAACTCGTCGATGAAACTGCGAGGAATGCGCCCTGCCATTTTTATGGAAAACTACAAAGATTGAGTATAAAGAAGGAATAGGTTAAAAAATGTTGACAAATTGGAGTACAACGCTTTAGCTTTATTGACAAAAACGCCCAAAGCTGAAGCGTTGGACTCCTATAAACACCCAAAGCTGAAGCGTTGGACTCCAAATTAGACAGGAGTTCGAGGTATTAGTTTTTTTTCAAAAAACTAATACCTCGAAAACGCTTTAGCTTTGTTGACAAATATCAATTTTTACTAACTTAAACGTTTTTTAAGATTGGTGCTGAGCGCCCTCATATCAACACGCCCTTGTACTTTGGGCTTGAGATAGCCCATCAATTTGCCTAGCTCCTTAATGGAAGTCGCTCCAGTTTCGGTGAAAGCGGTTTCAATTAATTCAGCTAATTCAGATTCACTCAAAGGTTGAGGCATATAATTTTGTATGAGTTTAATTTCAAAAGCTTCTTGTTCTGCTAAATCTTGACGTTCTGCTTTTTCATATTGTGCTAAGGAATCGCGCCGTTGTTTTAGCATTTTATCCAGCACAACTATGACTTCTTTGTCATCCAAACTAATGCGCTCATCAACTTCTCGCTGTTTAATCGCGGCTTGAATTAAACGTATCACACCTAAGCGTTGCTTATCTTTAGCACGCATGGCGGTTTTCATATCATCAGTGATTTTTGGTTTGAGAGTATTAGACATGGTGTTTTTTTAATTCACACCCACCTGTGAAGGTGGGTAATCGTTGTCATAAAGCCATTGATGACAAATAAACCTCAGTAAAAACGTTCACGGCGCAATGTATCACGATAAAGCCTCTTTAAGTGCCGTTTAACGGCAGCAGCAGCCTTACGTTTACGAACAGTTGTGGGTTTTTCGTAGTATTCACGACGATGAACTTCGGCTAAAATACCGGCTTTTTCACATGCCCGTTTAAAGCGACGGATAGCTACTTCAAAGGGTTCATTTTCTCTAACACGAACATTAGGCAAAGCATGGCTCCTTATTTTATCAATTATTTACTTGTTAATTAATTTAAATTCACATTGATGAAAATTAATATGAAGTTGACAGTTATTTCTAATAGATTTTATCGTCATTATTATAGTCTTTAATGGGAGAAATAGCAAATAATATTTTCGTTATTATGAACCTATCCCGCCCTATTCGTTTTTGATTTTAGAAATCCGATTTTTTTCAAAAATCGGATTTCTAAAACCTCGTGTGTTTAGAGTGTTGCAAGAACCTATTTTTTAATAAATTGCTCTCGAATCAATAATTTACTGATAACTCACAATGAATAAAATCTATAAAATCTTTAAAAATCTTGAATTTATGATCGCTAAAGTGATGTTTTTTTTAACGATAATTTTTATTTCGTTGATTGCCATCATTATTCAATATATGCAATTAGATCATGGATTTGAACAGCACCCTTTTTTTCAAGCGTTAATCGACATTTTATTAATATTATGGGTATTCTTTTTTTTAGAAAGAGTTTTAGTTCTGATTTGTTGTAAAGAAAGGCGGAATAAATATGTCGCTCATTTTTTTATCGCATTATTGCCTCCACTGCGTCTTGCCGCGAGACGTTGTGATGATAAAGAATATATTTGGTGGATTTATCATTGGCAATTGGTGGATCAATCGTTATATCAGTCTATTGAAAAGCGATTTTTATATCCCATTTTAGCCATTTCATTATTAATGATACCGTTTTGGATCGCAGAAATTATTTTCAAGACAGGAATCGAAACGCATCCATTTTTATACCACATCATTAATTGGGGTAATGCCTTAATTTGGGGATTATTTACGAGTGAATTTATTATTTTGTTTTCTATGGCAAAAAAACAAGGAGAGTATTTGATAAAACACTGGTTAGAACTTTTTATCATTATTCTTCCACTATTGGCTTTATCAAGATTTCTTTTAATCTCCAAATATTTAAGCATTTCAAAAAGCACTTATTTTTTATGGTTTGTAAAAATACAAGAGATATTGAATATATATCGTGCTCGTTCAGTTATTAATAGAATCATCAGAATATTAATTCTTATCAATATTGTTAGGCGTTTTTATCAGCGTAGGAATCCTGAAAAATATCTGATAGTCTTACAAGAGGAACTCGCAGAAAAAGAGTTAGAAATTGCTGATTTGAAAAAACAGATTAGCGAAATGGAAGATTTAATAATTCGTCAAAAAGAGTAACTACTTCAGCCTATAATAAGTACAACGGATTTTAGAATATAACGGATGGATTCGAGGTTTTCGTTTTTTGAAAAAAAACGAAAACCTCGAAACGTTCCTAAATCCTCCTCTGATGCTCAATCCGTTATATTCTAAAATCCGTTGTACTTATTTAGGTACTACCTGAGTCGTTATCAAAAATATTCAAAAGCCTCGAAATAAAAATGGCATGACTACCTTCTCCACAAACGCTTTGCAAAATAGCGACTACATCGCTACTTTTGATGATCCTTTATTACAATGTCTCGTCATTTTAAGCAAATTGCTTAATAAACCAATTTCAGCCGAGGCACTCAAAGCGGGTTTACCCCTTGTCAATAACCGCTTCACGCCAGAATTATTCATTCGCGCTGCTGAACGCGCCCATTTATCCGCCCGCCTTATTAAACGCCCACTTTCCGAATTGACAGAATTTGTTTTGCCGGCGGTGCTATTACTCAAAGATGGGCAAGCCTGCATACTGAGCAAACCGTTTGATAAAAAAAAGAAAAGCATTCTCCGTTTTTTTATGATAAAACGTGAGCCTCAAGTAGAAATCATTCACCCTTCTACAGGTGAAGGGGTGCTTGAACTTTCAGTTAAAGACTTGAATGCTAATTATAGTGGCTATGCTCTATTTGCACGCCCCGCTTATCAGTTTGATACGCGCACAGAAGAGAGCGTGATGCCCCGCCCTTATAGTTGGTTTTGGGGAACTTTGTTTAAATCTTGGTTTATTTATAGTGAAGTGATCGTTGCTTCTTTCTTGATTAATCTCTTTGCATTAGCATCGCCGTTGTTTGTGATGAACGTTTATGATCGCGTTGTTCCGAATAATGCCATAGAAACGTTGTGGGTTTTGGCGATAGGCATCGTTATCGTATTTGGGTTTGATTTAATTATACGCACTTTACGCGGTTACTTTATTGACATCGCGGGTAAAAAAACAGACATTTTATTAGCCAGCATGATTTTTGAACAGGTGCTAGGCACAAAACGAGTGGCTCATCCCCGTTCCATCGGCGCGTTTGCTAATCATTTACACGAATTTGAAAGTTTCCGAGATTTTTTCACTTCAGCGACTTTAACGACGTTGATTGATTTACCCTTTGCCCTGTTATTTATTGCCGTTATTTGGACTTTACATAGCGAGTTAGCATTTATCCCGTTATATGCCATACCGCTCGTTCTTGTTTTTAGTTTATTGATACAATTTCCATTGCATAAAGTGATACAGCAGACTTTTCGCGCCAGTGCCCAAAAACACGCAATATTGGTTGAAACCCTAGCAGGTATAGAAACGATAAAAGCAACGGGGGCGGAGGGAGAAATACAACGACGCTGGGAACAATTAATCGGCACAATCGCGCATTTTTCACTCAAATCACGATTGTTATCGGCATTATCCGTCAATTTCTCCCTGTTTGTTCAACAAATGAGTACAGTGGTTGTCATTGTTTATGGTGTCTATTTGATTGCAGATGGTGAATTGACGATGGGCGCATTGATTGCTTGTACCATTTTAACGGGGCGGGCACTCGCGCCGCTGGCGCAAATCGCTAGTCTTTTCACCCGTTATCATCATTCGTTATCCGCACTACGCGCCCTTAATCAGGTGATGAAAATGCCACTAGAGCGGAAATCCCAATTTTTACATCGCCCCCAATTAAAAGGTGATATTGAATTTAAACAGGTTGATTTCAGTTATCCAGAGCAAATCATGCCTGCTTTAAGCAAAGTCTCATTTAAAATTCAAGCGGAACAACGAATCGGGATAATCGGGCGCATTGGTTCTGGTAAAAGCACATTAGCCAAATTAATACTTGGATTTTATCAACCTAACTGGGGCAGTATTTTATTAGACGGCGTTGATAATCGCCAAATTGATCCCGCAGAGTTACGCCGCCATATTGGTTATGTTCCCCAAGAGATTGAATTATTTTATGGCACTGTTAAAGACAATATTGTGATGGGCGCAACTTATGTAGAAGATAGCGTCGTACTACGCGCTGCCCAACTTGCGGGAGTCAATGAATTTGTCGATAGCCACCCTTTGGGTTTTGACATGCCCATTGGGGAACGCGGCGAAGGTTTATCTGGTGGGCAACGACAAGCGATTGTGTTAGCGAGGGCTTTATTACTCAATCCCCCCTTATTATTATTTGATGAACCCACCAATTCAATGGATAATAGCGCAGAAGAACAATTCAAAGCGCGTTTGCAGCCCTATCTGAAAGGAAAAACACTCTTATTAGTTACACACCGTAGTTCATTGTTATCGTTAGTGAACCATTTAGTTGTGATGAACGGAGGGCAAGTTGTTGCAATGGGGGCAAAAGAGCAGGTACTTCAAGCGTTGGCAAGTGGACAGGTGAAAATGTCAAAGTAATTTTTGGAAGTGATTTTTGGAGACGTTGTGATTTTGGAGTCCAAACCTTCAGATTTGGGCGTATTTTGGAGTCCAAACCTTCAGCTTTGGGCGTTTTGAGGAGTTCAACGCTTCAGCTTTGGGCGTTTTGAGGAGTTCAACGCTTCAGCTTTGGGCGTTTTGAGG
>JAOZSV010000132.1:13947-14107 GCA_029939505.1 Thiotrichaceae bacterium
AGTTCAACGCTTTGGAGATTTAAATTCCAAAGAAACGAATTAGTTTTAAAAAACGTGTTTAAAATCAAATATTTAAAAATTAATTTGGGAAAATTAATTTTTTGATGGACTCCATTGCCAAAGCTAAAGCGTTGGACTCCATTGCCAAATCTGAAGGTTT
>JAOZSV010000017.1 GCA_029939505.1 Thiotrichaceae bacterium
ACGTTTTTTCTTTAAAAGAACTTTTGCCTCATTGAGGATTAAGAAATCCGATTTTTTTTTAAATCGGATTTCTAAGCTCAAAAATGAATAGGGCGGGATAGGTTCACGAAAATGTCAATTACTTAGCCCATATAATGAAATATTTGATGTAGGGGGCAAATTCTAGGTTTTCGTTTTTCTTCAAAAAACTCAAACCTAGAAAAGTTAAGTTTATTCCCGTGCTGAGTATATCTCATTATCTTCTAACATATTTAATAAAATAGCGACAATGTTTTTTAGTTTATCAGGCACAATATATTTAGTTAAATCCCTGATTATGATTTTATTTTTTCGCTCTAATAATACAAAACCCCATTCTGTACCCATTGTTACCGCACCATATAAAAATTGATGCTGGGTTTCAACCATTTTATCTAAAGCGATTAATTCCATTATCAGTTGTTTAAATCCACCAATTTCTAAATCATTGTTTTTGGCTTCAATAATAATAAATTGGGTTTTAGCTTCAATTAAATAATCCAGTTTGCCACGTAAATTTTCACTACAATAAATCGCTTCTTCAGAACGAATTTGAAAGTCGATTAAGTAAGACAATTTAAATAAAATCGGCGAAACAATAAATTCTCGTCTAGCGATTTCAGTTTCAAATTCTGAAAATTTAGCGGCTTGATGAATGGTTTGATTTAAGTCATCTACATTTAAATTTTCATCAATTTTAAGCTGGTAGTTAATAAATTCCCTTTTATAGTGATACTCAAAAAATTCCACTAAATTTTCAGTGCTGATCTTTGATTTAAAATAATCACTAAAAGTATAGTGAGCAATTTCTTGTTCTAATTTTTTTCGATTTAAAATCAATTTAAATACCTATAAACTCGATCATCAAGTTTTTTCGTTACCCAACAGACAGAATAGGCGAAATGAATTTTTTAAAACTGATTTAAAATCAAAGCGTTAAAAAATTCTCTGGAATCCAACGCTTCAGCTTTGGCGACTTAATACCACGGCTCCAAAGCTAAAGCGTTGAACGGAAAATGCCCAAAGCGTTGTACTCCAAACGCCAATGCCATTAAGTTAAGGGCATACACACAGGTCTTCCCCTACAAATCCCGCGTATTATATGAACCTATCCCACTATTCGTTTTTGAGCTTAGAAATCCGATTTTTTCAAAAAATCGGATTTCTTAAACCTCGTTTTTTGGTCAAAAACCCAACTATTTTTATTCATTATTCTGCATTTTTGAATAGTGGGATAGGTTCATGGTTGGTAGTTGTAGGGGCGAACCTGTGTGTTCGCCCTCGCTTTAAGTTAATGACATTGACCCTACGCTCGCTGACCCCTTTTATTCTAGCTTATTTTGGAACAATAATCTGTACCTTTTGATTAGTGTAAGGACTTTTTACTTCTCCTACTTTCTTAAGAGAGGAAAAACCCCATTTTTTTAAATTTTGCGTCATGCAGATATTAAATTCTTTATACATTTTCCACTGAACCAAAAGCAAGGTTCTATCCAGATTGGGTAGTTTGCTTCTGGATAACGCTTCGCAATTCGATTTCTGGAAAGATTCTCTTTCCACGAAGTACCAAGGTGTTCCAGGTGAAATGCCCCCCAGGGCGTAAACAATGCCGGGCATATCATAGGCAGCCAAAATAGGATCACCTTTCTTAAAATCGGTTTTCTTTTTAATTATGTGGTTCAGTTTTTCAAAAAATTGTTTGGTTTGAATATCGACTTTTATGCCTTTAAGGGCTTTTATACCTTCAATTGTTTCAGTCTGATTTATCCTAATATCCGCCAGACGATAGTGAGAATAAATCACACCATCAATTGTCTTAGACAACATCATGAATGCGACAGTTATGATAATAATACTGGAAATGAGGTGAATTTTAACCCTCTGATTGAGATATAAAACGAATATCATAATCAGTGCAAACCAAGCAGTTAAATAGGGCGCAAATGCAGTTGAGGATACGTTATTTGTGCCTACCATGCCTATGATGGGAATGGCGAGTAGGAGTAAAATAACGCCGAGAATATTCAGTTTCTTTATGGAAAATAATCCTAGAATGTTATCCCACAAAAGTGCCAATAAGGCACTTAAACAGGCAAATAGCACAACGATATAAATATGGGCAGATTTTTCCCAGTAAATGCTGAGAAGCCGGCTGCCTTTGTAAAGCTCTAAATGATAGCCTTGATATATAAAAAATATATAGAGAAAAATAGCTGTGCCAATCAGTATATAACGTTCTTTCAATAGTTGATTGGCTTGATAAGCAAGCAGTAGTCGTACAGATAGGAATAAACCGATAAAAAGCGGTAGGAATGCCAGGATTAGGTGTTGACTAACCATGCTAAAATGGGTGACATACTTGCCTAAAAGCGGTATTGGACCATAAGTATCCGTAGAACCTGTCTGTTTGATACTTTCCACAGAACCCGATAACCAAGACTGGTAATCTTGAAAAAATAGAAAATACAATAGACCACCAATAATGATTCCAATGAGTGGATACACGATAATCATTAGCCGACGAAAATAGACTAAGAGCAACAGCATGGAGACTATAAAAAATGAAATAGCCGATGAGAATTTAACAAAAAACTGTAGGGCGATTATTATGCCGACGCTTACCAGCAATAACTGGCTAATTTTTGTATGGAAAAATTTTTGTGGTTCGTCAGAAAGGATAAATAAGAGTATTCCCGTCGCGACTAACATCAAGTGACTATTTATCGCATTATAAGAAGCAATATAATGACTCAAAGAATAATAGGCTAAACAGCCCAACACCGAAAAAGCGGAGAGTGTGATGAAATTAACAGGAGAATGACTTTGAACAAAGTCATTTTTTTGTAACCATATCCAAAAGCCCCAAGAGAAAACCAGAGCAGCGAAAATAGAGAAGATGAATCGTAAAAACCGGTATGTGATGATGTCGGGATTTAACCAAGCAAATAGTTTGCTACCTAATATATGGAAAGTCGAGCCAGTAAACGTATATTCTTGAGGGTATTTATACAGGAGCATCGCAAAACCTTCATCTGTTATGTCGAACCCTTTATCAATGCCCCACAATAGAATACATAAGACAGAAGTCAAGACTAACAGCAAGAGGGTATTCGTTATTTTTAGGTTTAATGATTTCATTGTTTTCACCGATGTTGTTAGGGCATAAAAAAATCCGATTTTTTTAAAAATCGGATTTTTGAGATAATTTAGATTATTAAGTCATTACGAATTTTCAAATGATATAGTTTTGAATAGCTTCAGTCACAGCCGTTAATTCTTTTTTAGATATATCATTAAAAAACGGTAATCGTACCAATCTATCACTCATGTCTTCCGTAACAGGGCAGTGATATTGTTTACCACCCAGCTTGCAACCCATTTCTGATTTGTGCAATGGTAAATAGTGAAATACCGCATTTATGCCATTTTCTTTTAGATAATTGATGAAATGAGTACGAGCGTTTAATGAGGGCATCAATAAATAAAACGCATGGTATGCAGATTCACAGTATTCTGCTATAGTTGGAAGATGCACATCATTTTTTGTTGCCCAATTTTTTAGATATTGATCATAATGTTCCCAAATCATCTTACGTTTAGACTGAATTTCGTCTTTCTGAGTTATTTGTGCATAGAGAAAAGCGGCTAAAATATCAGACATGACATAACTAGAACCTTTATCTATCCAAGTGTATTTATCAACTTCCCCACGAAAAAAACGAGACCGATTAGTTCCCTTTTCCCTGATGATTTCAGCACGTTCTATATAAGATGGTTCATTGATAAGCAATGCACCGCCTTCACCACAAGTGATATTCTTGGTTTCGTGAAAACTTTGAGTCGCTAAAGCACCGAAAGTTCCCAAGTATTTTCCTTTGTATTTACCATAGAGTCCATGAGCATTATCTTCAATAATCACCAGATTATGCCGTTCAGCAATTTCCATGATAGTATCCATTTCGCAACCTACCCCAGCATAGTGTATTAATACTATGGCACGGGTGCGATCATTTATCAATGGTGCTAATTTGGTTTCATCAATATTTAGGGTGTCAGGGCGAATATCAGCAAATACCGGTTTAGCACCATGCATAAAAAATGCAAGGGTAGTGGTGACAAAACCGTAGGATGGCACAATCACTTCATCTCCCGGTTGCAGGTTTAGAAGAATAGCTGCCATTTCTAGCGCGTGAGTGCAGGAGGTAGTGAGTAGTATCTTTTTCACACCTAATTGTTTTTCAAGCAAAGTCTGAGTTTTTTTACCAAAAGGACCATCACCGGCTATAGATTGACCGGCAAAGGCTTCGGCAATCAGTTCTGCTTCATTGCCTACCCAGCAAGGGCGATTGAAAGGAATCATATTATTTTTATATTGTCTACTCAATGACGTTCGTAAATATTAAGATACCTTTTTATTTACATGAACTATCCAGATTTAATTCATTAACGGTAATTTTTGATAAGTTTGTTCGATTAAGTAATAAACATAAGAGTAATCATATTTTCTGCCTAATTTGGGTTTCCAATAACGACCATGAGCAAGCCAATGCCTATATTTTAACGCCCCAAGTAACTCAGATATGAGTAATTTATTTTCCGGATAGTGTTGTTTCCAGGTTTCAAGAATATCTTCTTCTAAAGAGGCACGATGAGATTTTTGTTTATATATCGTTCTAAAATTCTGGGATAAACCATCTTTTCCCTTTTGATAACAGCGTGTTAAATAATCTATTCTTAATTTGGCTTCAAACGATGACAACAAAGTTAATGATGACGTTCTTTCCAACTCATCTATTCTAGCACGAAACTCAATGGAAACTTCTTCTGGTGAGTAGCTCATAAACTTTGCGGGTAAAAATTCTCTTTGCCCTTCAATCCCATAATATGCCTTCAAGGCATTTTCTGTGTCAGAATGGTGCTGAACCACTTCAGATAATTCCAGATTTAAGCCAGAAAAGCTTACTCGTTTACCCATTGATCACTTCCATCAGCGCATCAAAAAAACTTTCCTCATTTAAGTCAATTAATTGAATGGTAGGCGGTGGCGTGGCGATTTTCCATACACAATCAATGTCTTTGGTTTGTTTCCCGTCATAGATTTGGACTTTTGTGCTAGGCACTGTGGAATTTTTATCAGCCAATATAAATCTGACCTTACCAGCACTACTCTCCATATCAATTCTACCTTTTGAACCAAATAATCGTGTACCAATAGGGATAAAGACAACCACTTGGTTAGCTATTTTAAGGTGTAATTTTTTACTTTCGTAACTGCCAATATATTCTTCATTGAGTCTATATGGAAAAAATTCTAAAGTGACTTGCCCTTGTTTTTTATACTCATAAAACCATGTCTGCACCAGAGAATAAAAATCATTGATGTGATGAAGCCAGTCATTCTTTCTTTCCTCCCAATTGGTATTATCTTCTTCTGTTGATTTATGTTGTTTAATAAATGCGTCAAAATCTTTCTTGCTCATGTTAATACCTTTCTAATACCATTTTCTATTTCTTCTAACAAAATCATGGCAAGTGGAAAAAGGATCATCACCGGCTATAGATTGGCTGGCAAATGCCTCAGCAATCAGTTCATTAAAGGGCGATTGAAAGGAATCATATTTTATCACCTCTTGGTACATTCTAAGATGAAATGCGTATAAGGAATTCTTAACATATCATGGCGAATATCGGTGCTAATATTTGGAAAGACTTGAGAAGCGAGTTCAAGATAGCCTTCTTGAGTTCTGACATTTTGCCCTCGATCTTTGGAAATGAGCCATCTGGCTACCGGGGATTGCTTTTCCATAAAAACACCATCCATTGTAATTAATCTCCCCCCGTTTTTAAGGGCAGCATGAGCAATTTTGAATAGTTGCAATGCTTCCGCATCCTCTAAATGGTGCAAAACGCCTATTGCTAAAACAATGTCAAAATGTGAGTGTTCTTTGAGATTAGTGGTATTAATTTGCTCACAAACAAAAGTTGCGCGATTGCCATAACGTTTTTGGGCAGCTTCGATGTACTGGTGACTGGCATCAAAGCCGGTATATTCTACGTTTTTTGGTAAGTAGTGTAAAATATCACCGGGTCCACAGCCAATATCTAAAAGCTTGTCACCTGTTTTTGGTCGTATGTATTTCTTAACTAAAGTAGTGCCACTATGTGGTCCACCAATGAGTTTTCCAAAAATGCCATAAACAGCGGGAATTGATAAAATTGAACGGATACCGTTATTAATTTGGGACATGGTTCTTATCTAACTATTCTCTTGCAGGAAAGCAGTCTGGGTTTAGTGTATATACTATCTATTCTTAAAACTTGTGAAAAGCCCTTATCAAGAGCTTTGGAACAAAGAGCTTTAGTATTTTGCTTTTCTGTTCTAACCCCAAAATTTTCATAACTTTCATAGCCATAAGCCCCCTTTGGTTGACAGTGAGTTGGAGGCAAACCATCTAACATAGCCATTCCAGTCATAGCAGGCACTGAAAATGGAACTGCATAACATTCTTCCAACTTTGCATTCCAAAAATCCTTATTTGACTGTGGAATAAAAACTAGCGTCTTTTTCTTTTCTGACAAAGGCATATCTTTACCTATTTGGCGCAATAAATTGATTATTTTGCCCTCAGTCGTTGATAAGTAATTTGGATTATTCTTTATTAATTGACTTAATTGCAATTGCCTATTATACACTGCTTGGATTTGATAAGTATAATTTAAAATACAAATACCACAAATAGCTAGAATTATTAGATATGTTTTTTTCTGAAAAAGATTTTGGAATTTACCCATACTAGCTAATATAAAAGCAAGCGCAATCCAGTTTTGAAAATCAAAAAAATAGACATTAACTGTCATAGAATTGGGATGATTATACGGCGGTAAGTGAAATAACATACCGGGCAATAAACCAACAACACATAAAATAATTATAATTTCTACATCAATCAATTGCTTACTAATAAATAAAGTTTTTAAGTGAGATACATTATTAATCTTTCTTTCATACCATAACCTTAATGTTATAAACAGTATTGACCAAAAACAACAAAAAAACAGGAAAAATAACCATAAACTGGGTTTTATCCAAGTACGGAGCAAATTAAAGGGATCGAATAGGGATACTGATTGTGCATTATAGCCAGTGGTGGCTTGATTTGCAATCGTAAAACTGATAATCACAACAATAATACTTATTCCACTGACGATTATGGCAGAAAAACTATACATGAGATTTTTATAAAGTTTGAGACGTATAAATAGATAAAAAAGGAGTGGCAAAATAAGAAGAACAGTAGATAACTTAGTGAAACCAATTAAGACAAGCATAAAAGGTAAAACCAGTAGAAAAAAAACAAACTCTATATTGGTTAAAGCATTATTATGATTAATAGAAAGCAACATTCCTAAAAATAGAAACGCAAATGTCAAGCCCAAAGAATAAGAAGCACCATGTATATGCAAATACCAAAGTAAGATCATATTATTATGAGCATAAGGATAATATATAAAACCAATATTAGCGATAAAAAAAATGAGCCAAAACTTAAAATCTGCCCTTAAACTCCAATTTCCCAAATTAGAATTTTCTTGCCATTTTTTCAAGTTAATGGCTAATAATAATAAACTACTAAACATAAATGGGGTAAAAATAATGGGAAAAGCTAAGTTATAGAATATTATTGGTGATATATCCAATAATTTGGCAAGATTACCAAAAATCCAATGGCTACCAAAATAAAAAACAAAAGAAGGAATACCATCCAAACCCGTACTGGGAATATTATGAGCTTGTATCATATTAATAATACTAGAATGAAACAAGACATCTTTAAAAGTCTTATAGGTGCTGGTATTGTCAAAAAAAATTAATTCTTCAAAAAATAAAGGGCTTCTTAAACCATATTTCCAAATGAGACTGGCTACCCAAATAGAAAATAATATGCTAATGCCAAGAAATAGGTAAGTTTGCTTATTATTTCTACCTTGAAACCAAGAATAAAAAACATAAGCAAATAGGGAAAAACTAATTAAGTAAAAAACATGCAATACATAAAACGAAAAAATGTTACCGGCGACAATTAGTATGATTAACCCTATTAAAGAAAGTGCTGCATCTGATGTTAGCCATCTGTTACTCAAAGGAAGTTTAAATTTACTTTCTGCAATACGATAAGCTTGTGGAAAATTGAGTAAAAAAATACTGAGTACTAAGGCACTTAATATGGGATGGAAAAAATGCTCCGAACCATAAAAGTGATTATTGTTTATTTCCAGTTGAAACAGATAACCACGTTGAATAAGGTAGCCGCTCAAAGCTATTATTCCTGCCATTATTGAACCAAAAATAGCTATTGTTTTGGAGGCATCGTTGTAGGATGTTGTTGTATTCATTTTAAAATTTTCTTAAGAGTAAATGTCATAGGAGTCAAATACTTTCCGGAAAGGTATTTTAAAATAGTTAATATTCCACTATATTTAAATAACCAATGGAGTGATTTTATAAATTTGTTATTATGACGTTTGGAAAACTCAGATTTTTTATCATCCAATCGCTTAAATGATTCGTACAAAATACCCTTCTGGCACTCTATTGACAATGAAATTTTATCCGCTAACTTTTCAAGTCTTCGATAAGTGATAAAGTTCAATGATCCCCATAATGGTTGATTAGCGTTTATTTTGTTTTTAAATAAATATTTGGTATTTTCAGGCAGAAACGGAACTAATGGAATACCAAAATGCGGTTCATAAGGTATAAAATAGTTTGGGCAATGATGTATCATCATGCCACTTTTTGAAAGAACATTTGACATTTTACTAAATGCCAGTTCCAAATTATCTACATGTTCTAATACATTGATTGAAAATATTAAATCAAATTCACCCTGTATTTTGTAATCAAGTTCTTCGATTCCAATCTCAAATACATTGATGTCTTGATTATTTAAACAACTTAGCAGTTGTGATTTTGCTGTACCAAAAAAATCAAAACCTTTGCCAAGTGGCTCTAATGCTACTGTATTATATCCTATTGATTTTAAATAAGATTGCAATAACATCCATCCTCCTCCACACTCAAGTATCCGAATATCCTTTTTTATTAAATAAGGCTCAATAATTTTATAACCAAATATTGCTTCGGAAACATAAGTTTCTACACGTTTTTTCAATATCTCCACGTCAACCTTAGTTTCTGTGGAAATATCTGCTATCCGTTTATGAACCTTCAATGGAAGGAAATACTTTTCAATGTTCATCATTTTGTTCATATCCAGAAAGTGACGTTTTCGATGTCATTTGAATTATCTTATTCTTTACAAACAATAAATTTTTAAAAATGTCTTTCAGATTATCCATAAAAGTAGAATTAAATGTCCGACTGATAAAATATTGGTATTTATCTTTATCTAATTTTTCTAAAATAACAAAATTCCAATTTTCTCCTATGATATAAGCACCTTTTATCTCTTTCCAATCATTAAGTTCTACAGCACTTATCAGTTCAGCTAATAATTGTGGTCTCGGATTTCCATATTCTTCACTTCGTTTAAATTCTTGGATAAAAAAATAGGGTTTTTTAGCTCTTCTCAATCCGGTAGATATAACAAAATCTACTTCGCCATTCAAAATAAATTTATCCGTTTTGTAAGTTATTTTTTCATTATAAAAATCTTGAAACTGTTCAGTTTTAAAGTCAATTCTTCTTAGCAATGGGCTTAAAAATCTCATTTTCAACGTTTCTTCATTGTATAGCAAGCGTAGGGTGGGTAGAGCGGTAGCGAAACCCACCTTTTCAGAATGATGGTGGGTTTCGTACCTCTACCCACCCTACGCTTGCTAATTAATAATAAGCAGAAAGAAAATAGATAATAGCCGTACAAAAAGGCGTGTATCTACCCTTGGCATCCGGTTGTGAATAACTCTGTATAAGTTGCAATATTTCCTCTTGAGTCGGAATATCCGATAATAAAGTCATGTTATCTGTTAAACTTTGTAATGCGATACGTCTTAATGCCTCATGACGCATCTTTTTCAGTATGGGATGATTAAGATTACAGCGATTAATGGTTTCATCAGCCGCTTTTTGTTTTTCAGAAGTCGGTCGTATTTTACCTGTCGTGGTATAACGGAAATAATTTGCACAGTCTTTATCTAAAGGAGAAATCATTAGATCGGCATCAAACCAATCATCCTTTCTAATACCACAATGCGTTAACCCTTTATTTTCAATGTGTCCAGCATTTCCATCACAGGAACACAATAAATTTTGATATTCAAAAGTTAAGTTTGGAGCGGCATTTGGTCCATTTTTAGGTACAAAATGTTCTATGTGGCTATTATTTTTAATTATAGCTCGTTCACAATAGCAGCAAATATAACCTTGTTCCTTTAAGAGTGTTTCATGTAATGCCTTTTTTGGCAAAGGATTAAGCTTTTTCCAATCCTTGGATTGATATTTCTTAGGTTTTGCCTGTTTCCACCGGGTAAATTCATCAGGTTCAGGTGCTTTTTGAATATATTTCACCGCTTAATAATCTCTTTTCGTCGAATAAGTACCTCAGCACCAACCAATGCGGGTTCATCATTGCCAATTTGAGTTCTCAATTGCTGTAGCAACGTTCGTGCTTCATGAAGCTGGTTGGCATCTATTAATTCAGATAATGCCTCAATGTCCATTTTAATATTTTCTGGTCGCTCATCCGTTTCCATGAAAACTTCTAAAATAAAATTAGTCTCTTTACCATAAGCATTTTTGCCCCATTCAGCAATCAGACCTTCATCTGTATTATGCAAAAAATAAATCCGATTTTGTGGACCCATTTCACTAATTATTTGTGGTGAATGCGTAGAAACGATAAATTGGCAATGAGGAAAGGTTTTTTCTAGCCTTGGAATAAGGGCACGTTGCCATTGTGGGTGTAAATGTAAATCGATTTCATCAATTAAAACAATTGCAGCACCTTCGAGTGGATTGGACAACGCTGGATTAGCAATGGCTAAACGCCTGACTAGATCACCGGTTAAAGCCAGCAAACATTTTTCACCATCAGATAATTGGTTGATAACTAATTCTTGTTCTTGTTTGCTTAAAGTCATACGCAAAGGTAAACGACGCACACGTAAATCGGTATAGCCGGGCATCAGTAATTGAATCGCTTGCCTCACAGCCTCAAGTTGTCTGTCACGATATCCCATTTCATTGCGTATTTGTTCATTTTCAATATCCTCTCGATTGCGGAACCATTCAAAAAAAACTTGGAAATCAATATTTTTGCTAGAAAATGCTAAATTTAAAGCAGTGAATTGGTGAAAATCCGGCTTTTCGGTGATATTCAAGGAAATATCCACATCGAATACCGCCCTATTAACCGGGTAATAGACAACTAAAGGAATACTGGCTAAAGGATTTTCAGCCAGAGTAGAACAGACATTTTCGACAATCGAATCCAACGGCTTTCGTGGCTCTATAGTAGATGAAAGAGATTGAGCATTTTTGTGAGAGATACTCATCCATGAGGCTTTATGCCCATCTATTGATACCGTGATTTTATTTTGTGTCTCGCTAGCACCATGGTAAATATCTGATTTTTTATAAGGAATCCCCTCTATCTCACTTATCTGGTTAATTAAATGAGAGAGCAAAATCGCTAAACAATCTAAAATAGCCGTTTTTCCTATACCATTAATGCCTACCAATACGGTGAATTGAGGCGAAAAAGCTAAATCCAGTTGCTTAATGCCACGAAAAGCATTAATTTGTAATGAATTAATTTTTATCATATTGAATCAATTTGAATCACGTAGAAAATCAAAGCTATTGTCGCTGTCATAATTGAACAAAAAATAGCTATTGTTGATGGTGGGTTTCGTACCTCTACCCACCCTACGCTTGCTAATTCTCTATTTTTAGTCATTTAGTTGTTCTGGTGACAAGTGATATTACTTCTTGGTACATTCTAAAATGAAATGCGTATAAGGAATTCTTAACATATCATGGCGAATATCGGTGCTAATATTTGGAAAGACTTGAGAAGCGAGTTCAAGATAGCCTTCTTGAGTTCTGACATTTTGCCCTCGATCTTTGGAAATGAGCCATCTGGCTACCGGGGATTGCTTTTCCATAAAAACACCATCCATTGTAATTAATCTCCCCCCGTTTTTAAGGGCAGCATGAGCAATTTTGAATAGTTGCAATGCTTCCGCATCCTCTAAATGGTGCAAAACGCCTATTGCTAAAACAATGTCAAAATGTGAGTGTTCTTTGAGATTAGTGGTATTAATTTGCTCACAAATAAAAGTTGCACGATTGCCATAACGTTTTTGGGCAGCAAACAGTTGGAATTGATAAAATAGAACGGATACCGTTATTAATTTGGGACATGATTTCTTATCTAACTATTCTCTTGCAGAAAATAAGTCTAGGTTTAGTGTATATACTATCTATTCTTAAAATTTGTGAAAAGCCCTTGTCAAGGGCTTTGGAACAAAGGGCTTTATCTTTGGTGTTTGTCTGTTTTTTCGTTCTAATTCCATTGTTTTCATAACTATCATAGCCATAATGGTATGGTTTACAACCAATTGGAGGCAAACCATCTAACATAGGCATTCCAGTGATACCTGGTATTAAAAAAGGTACACCATAACAGGCATCTAATTGTACACTCCAAAAATCCGTATTTGATTGTGGAACAAAGACTAATGTTTTTTTCTTTTCTGATAAATGCATATCCCCACCTATCTGATTCAATAACAAAAGTACCTTGCCAGTTGGAGTTGATAAATAACTGGGATTATTTTTTATCAATTGACTTAGATGTAATTCTTTACTATACAAGTTATTAACATGATAAATATAATTTGAAACAAAGAAATAACCACCAAAAAGAACTGGAATCAATAAAATTAGTTGAACTTTCTTATTAAAAAGTTTGCTAAGTTTACCTATATTGGCTAAAAGAAGAGAAAGAGCGATCCAATTTTGAAAATCATAAAAATATATACTTGTAACCGCAGAATATGCTGTATTGTATGGTGGTAAGTGGAATACCATGCCAGGCAACAAACCAACAACACATAGAAGAACTACAATTTCTACATCAATCAATTGTTTATTAAGAAATAATGTTTTAAAGTGAGATACATTATTGATACCTTTTTCATACCACAGTCGCATTGTTATAAACGATATTGACCAAAAACAACAAATAAATAGAAAAACTAACCACATGCTTGGTTTTATCCAAGTACGAAGAAAATTAAATGGATCAAAGAGAGATACTGATTGTGTATTAGATGCTGTGTATCCCATAGATTGGTAAGCAATATAAAAACTAAATGCGACAAATGCAATACCAATCCCACTGATTATTATAAAAGATAAGTTATATATAGTAATCCTATAAAGTCTTAAACGTATAAATAAATAAAAGAGAATTGCCAAAATGAGGAATACAGCAGTTAACTTTGTGAAACCGATTAAAATAATCATAAAAGGTAAGACAAATAGAAAAAAAACGGGTTTAATTTCTTTAGTTGAAACCTCTTTGTTAATAATAAACGATAAGAGCATTCCTAGTAATAAAAATGAAAACGTTAAGCCGAAAGAATAGCTAAAAACAATAATATCTATATGCCAAAGTAAAACCATGTTCCCACTAAAATAGGGATAAGATACAAAACCAATACAGGCAACAAAAAAAATGAGCCAAAATTTCCAATCTTTTCTCAAGCTCCAGTCCGCTAAAGTTACTCCCTCTTTCCATTTTTTCACATTAATGGCTAATAACAATAAGCTATTAAACATAAAAGGGATAAAAATAATCATAGTAGCTAGGCTGAAAGATATTACTTTTGGTGTAGCCAATAGTTTTATTATTCCAGCTAAAATCCATAAGCTACCAAAATAACTAGAAAGGATGGGAATACCATCTAATCCAGTAGTTAAAATACCATGAAGTTGTATCATATTAATAAAATTAGCATTTAAAAGAACATCTTTAGGACATTTATATCCTTGAATATCTTTGAAAAAGATTATTTTTTCAAAAAGTAATACGTCTTCACAGTTAGATGACAAGGCTAAACTAGCTACCCAAATAGAAAACAAGATACTAATGCCAATAAAAATATAACTATGCTTATAATTTACTCCTTTCAACCAAGAATAAAAAACATAAGCAAATAATGAAAAACTTATCAAGTAAAAAACATGCAATACATAAAATGAAAAAATATTACCTGCAAGAATTAGTATGATTAACCCTATTAGGGAAAGTGCAGCATCCGATGTTAGCCATGTATCACGAAAGGGCAGTTTAAACTTACTTTCTGCAATACGATAAGCTTGTGGAAAATTGAGTAAAAAAATACTGAGTACTAAGGCACTTAATATTGGAGGGAAAAAAAGATCAGAATCATAAAACTGACTATTATTTATTTCAAGTTGAAACAGATAACCACGTTGAATCACGTAGAAAATCAAAGCAATTATTCCTGCCATAATTGAACAAAAAACGGCTACTGTTTTAGAAGCATCGTTGTAAGATGTTGTTGCATTCATATTTTAATTTCTCTTAAGAGTAAATGTCATAGGAGTCAAATACTTTCCGGGAAGATATTTTAAAATAGTTAATATTCCACTATATTTAAATAACCAATAAAGTGATTTTATGAATTTGTTGTTATGACGTTTGGAAAACTCAGAATTTTTATCATCTAATCGCTTAAATGATTCGTACAAAATACCCTTCTGGTAGTCTATTGACAATGAATTTTTATCTGCTAACTTTTCAAGTTTTCGATAAGTAATAAAATTAAATGATTCCCAGAGTGGTTGATTGGCGTTTATTTTGTTTTTAAACAAATATTTGGTATTTTCAGGCAGAAACGGAACTAATGGAATACCAAAATGCGGTTCATAAGGTATAAAATAGTTTGGGCAATGATGTATCATCATGCCACTTTTTGAAAGAACATTTGACATTTTACTAAATGCCAGTTCCAAATTATCTACATGTTCTAATACATTGATTGAAAATATTAAATCAAATTCACCCTGTATTTTGTAATCAAGTTCTTCGATTCCAATCTCAAATACATTGATGTCTTGATTATTTAAACAACTTAGCAGTTGTGATTTTGCTGTACCAAAAAAATCAAAACCTTTGCCAAGTGGCTCTAATGCTACTGTATTATATCCTATTGATTTTAAATAAGATTGCAATAACATCCATCCTCCTCCACACTCAAGTATCCGAATATCCTTTTTTATTAAATAAGGCTCAATAATTTTATAACCAAATATTGCTTCGGAAACATAAGTTTCTACACGTTTTTTCAATATCTCCACGTCAACCTTAGTTTCTGTGGAAATATCTGCTATCCGTTTATGAACCTTCAATGGAAGGAAATATTCTTTAATGTTCATCATTTTGTTCGTACACGCCATAAATATTTTGGCGTATTATGCTGGTTAAAAATTTTAGCATGGGGATCAATCGCACGAAGCATTTTGCGAAGTTTGCCCTGAGCATTAGCAGAATCAATAACTTGTGGAAACAATTTAGAGTATTTCAACGGTTGCTCTAAATGCAAAACAACCCGTAATTGTTGTGATTTTACCGCCGCTATGGCTAACTGTTTTTCAGCAAGAATTCTCGCGTTAATTTTCGCCCCCCATAGCCCTGCTAGCGTATCAAGCACTTTTTGTGCAATTTCATTTATCAGATCAGAGGGTTTAAGACGGCGATTAGCACGGTAATCTTTGATTTCAATCAACCATGTGCATTGATTTTTTGGTTCCACAGCAATGATATCAATCGCCTTTTGTCCTTGCAACAATTTCTGAAAATGTTTACGATAATATGTCCACTCATCATATTTCGACACACGCCAGTTATCTGGAAATTCAAATACCAAAGCACCTTCAACTACTTTTTGCACCATGTCTATTCCATATCCATATAACGATCAGATTGCTCGATCATTTCATCCAGTACCCTAATCGGATTGATCTCTTCAATACCCTCTCCTTGTTCGATTATCACACCTTCTTCCTGTTTTTCTAGTGCGAAAAATTGTGAAGGCAGTCGTTTATATTCCGCTTTTTGCCGCAGAATTTCCAACTCTCTGAGCAAAAACAAGCTATGAGTTGCTATGAACACTTGAATACCATTCTGACAAAGACGGAAAATCACTTCGGCGGTGAGTTTAAGCAAACGTGGATTCAAATTGGCTTCCGGCTCATCCCAAAAGAGATAACCATTATCTAATAAAGCACCAGTGGAAATTAATTGAATCAACATGCCCAGTTTACGTGCTCCTTCTGCTACCAATGGCATTTCTATCTTGTCAAGATTGGGCATAACCAGATAAAAACGGCCATTATTATCCAGATAGAGTCGTCCTCCCACCGCTTTTTCTAAGGGCGTTAGCAGTTTTTGCCCACGTTTTTGCCCACCTTTTATTGGTAAGGCACCTAATAAAATACAAGTATCACGGTAAATTTCTTCAAACTCAAGATAATGATTTTCATAAACCGCAACAAAGTTGGGGTAGAGAGTCAATAATTCCCGAGTCGGCAAAAAAACGGGGGACTTATCCAACCAAATAGAGGGAACCAACTTAAGCACCACTTCCGTTCTACTCTGGCTAGAAAAGCTAAAATGTATGTCCAGTTTCTGATTATCGAAACGGGCGAATACTTCACACCGTTTACGGTTCCGCCCATGTCGTATCAAGTTGCCCAAAGTTTCAGGACGAAACACATTAATCAATTTATCAGCCAATCGACTTTGCAAAAGCACCTTGGTTGGCATACCTACATTAGGTTTACGACCTTCATCAGCACTCACCGCCAAAATGGAATAAGCCAGTTTGAGTAAATGGGATTTACCAGTACCATTTTCCCCAATAATCACATTTAATCCAGGGGTGAAATGCAATTCAGCTTGTTGAAAAACGGTTTGATTTTTAAGGTCAATTTCTTTTAAATAGCTGAATTTGCTCGTTTTTTTCTCATTCACACTCAAGTCTCCAAATATCTGCTATCCATTTATAATCCTTCAATGGAAGGAAATACTTTTCAATGTTCATCATTTTGTTCATATCCAGAAAGTGACGTTTTCGATGTCATTTGAATTATCTTATTCTTTACAAACAATAAATTTTTAAAAATGTCTTTCAGATTATCCATAAAAGTAGAATTAAATGTCCGACTGATAAAGTATTGGTATTTATCTTTATCTAATTTTTCTAAAATGACAAAATTCCAATTTTCTCCTATGATATAAGCACCTTTTATTTCTTTCCAGTCATTCAGTTCTATAGCACTTATCAATTCAGCTAATAATTGTGGTCTCGGATTTCCATATTCTTCACTTCCTTTAAATTCTTGGATAAAAAAATAGGGTTTTTTAGCTCTTCTCAATCCGGTAAATATAACAAAATCTACTTCGCCATTCAAAATAAATTTATCCGTTTTGTAAGTTATTTTTTCATTATAAAAATCTTGAAATTGTTCAGTTTTAAAGTCAATCCTTCTTAGCAATGGGCTTAAAAATCTCATTTTCAACGTTTCTTCATTGTATAGTGAGATATAATTTTCCTCTTTTCTTAAAAGTTCACGCAAAAAATATTCGTCTTTATCACTAATGGTTATATCATTAATAAACCAATTATCAAATTTGGTACGATTAATTTTTTGGGAGATATTCACAATCCTATCTAAATCAATATCCCTCATTTTACTATATTGATAGGTAGGTATCGGCTCCTCTTTACTTTTTATCTCTTTTATTTCTTTTTCTAAGGTTTCTATTTTTCTTAATAAGTCTAATTCTGTCTTTTTATATATTTTCATAATGTTCCGTTATACAAATTTGTGGAAAACATGGATATCAAAAAGTGATGGATGGTGTTTCAATTGCCAAAAAACTGATGGATTATGTTGATTGTTTTTTAATACTTTTTCTAAGGCAGAAATGTATTGACTACCTACGACTTCCCCAGACTTTTCAGGCGCGATAAATGCCACTATTTCAAATTCATAAACCATCCATAGTGGATAAAACCTAGAATCATCAATATCTTTCTTAAGTCTATCATTAAGGTATTTAGGACAATTACTTTCATCCCACCAACTTGAGGGAATGCCAGCTAAGTCAAACATTGTTAGCAAAAGTGTCACTTGAGTATTATGTAGTATTTGCTTAACTTGTTTTAGAAAATCTTCATAGTGAACACTACCGCCCTTTTTGCCTCCTTTAGTCATAATAATTTTGGGTACAATATAAAGGTGCGAAAATGCGGGTATAACAATTTCTTTGATAAATCGCTCTTCGGTTTGACCTTCACAAAGAACAATAATCATCAGTAACGTCCTCCAAGATAGTTATTCTCCCAAAGTTGTCCTAATGAATATTCATCCAACCAGCCCTGTAGCTCTGATTCATTTAAACGTTTAATTTGACTACCAGATTGGCAGCGATCAACCACCAAAACGTCTGAAGACTCAAATTGATTCAATAGCGTAACCGACTGACAAGACAAAATAATTTGAGTTTGAACGGAGGCTTTTTTGATCAATTCTGCCAAAAAACTAATCGCCAATGGATGTAGTCCAAGTTCGGGTTCATCTATAACAATAAGCAGTGGAGGTGTTGGCTGTAAAAGCAAAGCACATAAACAAATAAATCGAATGGTACCATCTGAAATAAGAGAAGCACTAAACTTTTTTAAGTTATTTTTTTCTTTCCATCTTAATTTTATTTGATTGGAATAAGTCGATTCTGGTTCAAGAATAAAGTCGTCAAAGTAAGGCGTTACCAAACAAATAATTTCTACAATTTTATCATAAAAATCAATATAATTTTGTTTAAGATAATATAAAAATGCCGCAATATTATCCCCTTCCGGATGTAAAGGATAACTTTCTTCTAGGTTCTGTCGCCTTTTCTTATTACTGTTAGCACTTACATCGTCAAAGTGAAAAACTTGAAAACCTTTAATGTTTGAATAAATATTAGAAGGTATTGCATATTTTCTTTCGGCAAGATACTTTAGTTTCGTTTCCAGTTGATTTGTTTCTTCATGTTGAAAAGTTGAACAAGCCGGATATTTCCAAGAGCCAAATCTTTCTGCTTCTATAATATAATCTTCTTCAGTTGCTCTTAGTGAAAGTTCATAAATATTTTGTAAATTTGAGGTATCAAAGAAAAAACGGAGATTGAAAAATTCATTTTCCTGAATACCATTATAAACAACATTATCAAACCCACCTTTATTGACAATCCAATCTCTCAGTCTGCCTATCTGAATATAATTTAGCATAGTGAATAAGCTAATAAAATTGCTTTTACCAGAGCCATTTCCACCTATTAGAACATTTATATTTTTAATATCTACTTCAGTTTGACAAAAAGCTCTAAAGTGAGTTAACTGAATTTTTTTTAACATAAGCCTATCATTATTTGGGAGTTGCCCTCGGTTTAATTATAAAGTGACGTTTTCGATGTCATCTGAATTATTTTATTCTTTACAAACAATAAATTCTTGAAAATGTCTTTCAGATTATCCATAAAAGTAGAATTAAATGTCCGACTGATAAAATATTGATATTTATCCGTTTAGATATTTTTATATTTCATTTCTTTCAAGCTACCTTTCTGAAAAAACAAGAAAATAATACCTCCCAACATTCCATGAGCAATTATCTGTAACAAAACGAGGGCAGATATCGCTATAGCCATTTCCTTTGGCATACCTATTGACATAAACAGCAAAACAAAAACCCCCTCTCTTAAACCCAAACCACCAATAGAAATAGGTATCATACTAACTAACCACACAATAGGCAAAAATACGATAAAATACAAAAAATTGACTGAAGAACCCAATGATAAAGCTATAAGATAAACAGCCAAAATTCCCATCAATTGAGCTGTCAAAGATAAGATTAGACAATGTATGACTACACGTATATTTTGACTATAATCTTTTATATTTTCTATAAATTTAACGATTGATTTGAAACGAGATAAGGTATTTGCAACATAAGCCCATTTGAAAAATCTATGAAAATTCCATAAAGTAACAAACGAAGCAATACATAAAAATAGGATAATTATTATTGTTATTTTAATCACATCACTTCCAGCTATTTCAAAATCCACAAAAATACAAAAGGATGCAAAAAATACCAGTGAAATAATTCCCAAAAATCTTTCATATAAGATAGAACTCAGGGCATGATTATGTTTGATACCATTGTCATGTAAATAATACCATCTAACAACATCTCCCCCCACTGCTGTCGGCAAAAATAAACTAAAAAATGCACTTATGTAGTAATATTGAGTTAAAAGCAAACTCGAAAAATGATTATTATGAAATGCTAATAGAATTTTCCAACGCATAGCTAGGAAAATATCTCTACTGATAATAATGATAAAAGATAGACAAAATAATAAAATATCAATTTTTAATAAAAGTTGTTTAATGGCAGAAAAATCTGCTTTATAAACCAAATATAATAATATTGATAGTGTTATCAACAACTTAAGTAATATAAAGCCAATTTTTTTCAACCGATTAGTCATATTTTCTATACACATTTTTAACAGTAGTATAAGGGCGTTCTTTAACTTCTTCCATTATTTTTTTCAAATAAATTCCTACCACCCCGATAGATGACATAAGAAGCCCCCCTACCGCCCAAATTGAAGCAATAACACTTGTCCATCCGGGTGCAACTGTCAAAAAAATCTTCTGGAATACAACATATAAAATGAAGCTGAAAGAAAAGATTGAAACCAAAAAACCCGTCCAAAAAATGAGCCATAATGGTTTACTTGAAAAAGAAGTGATCGCATTGACAAGCAATTCCAGCTTTTTTATCAAGCTATAAGTTGTTTCCGAATGACTTAACTTAGTCACTAAACAAGGTTTTTGATTGAAACCGACTAGTTCATACACACCGCCAATAAAAAGTTCCCGTTCTTTATATTGCAATAACGATTGAACATACTGTTTTGTCATGAGCCTTGCTGTTATATGATTGGGCGGAATTTTGACATCCGAAAGTTTATTATAGACTTTATAAAATAATTCCCCAGATAAGCGTTCAAAAAAATTCCCTTTGCGCTGATCTTGAACACCAAATATAACATCAACTTTTTCTTCAATTAATTTTTCATAAAAATCAACGAGCCATTCGGGCAATTCCTCCAAATCAACTTCTACTAAAAAAATATATTCACCCGTTGCATATCCTAATCCCGTCATACTGGCTTTATGCTGCCCAAAGTTCCTTGATAATTCTATTAGACTTGTCCCGAAATAATTAAGTAATATATTTCATATACTTATATAAACGACGAAATTAAAAAAACTTAAAAATCAATTAGTTATATAAATTTAATTCGATTTGACAGTTAATGATTTATCATGTTATACTAAAAAATAAAAAAAGTTCATTAATCAATTAATCAATAATATGGGTGGACAAAAATGTTTAATTATTCTAATTCAACTCGAAGTGAACGACAATTAAAAGCACTAACCGGTTTGGGTAAAAAGCCTTATGAAGAACTCTTACCGGCTTTTTCGGAAAGTTTAACCGAAATCTCTAATGAAGCCTATAAAAAAAATCGTAAAAAACGAAGCCGTCGCCCTGGTGGTGGGCGAAAAGGACAGTTACGAACGGCTGAAAATAAGTTGTTTTTCATCCTTTTCTATTTGAAAAACTATCCGACTTTTGACGTTTTAGGATTTATATTTGATTTAAATCCCTCTAACGCAGAGGAAAATGTGAAACAATTATTACCGGTTTTAAAACGAGCTCAGGCAAAGCTAAATGTGTTACCCAAACGCCGTGTGAAAACCGATTCTGAATTAGAAGAAGCCATAGAAACCGTGGGCAAACCTTTAGAGCAACTGTCTGATTTGACCTCAACCGTCACACCATCGGTTGAACAACCCGCCAAAGATAACTTTTTCGCATTGGAAAAAACCGCCTCTTCTTCCTCTTCCTCAATCGAAGCCGATTCCTCTTCTTCCTCAAAAACCAAACTGGCCTCAGTCGCAACCACGATTGAATCAACGCCCCCAGCCCCTTTGGTCTTGATTGATGTGACCGAAAGAAGCCACTTTAGACCTAAAAATAATTTGACACAAAAAAAATATTATAGTGGCAAAAAAAAAAGACATACCGTCAAAAATACTCTTATCTCTGATACGAAACGACGTGTGATCTTTTTGGGTAGCACCTTTAAAGGGAGTTCACATGATTACAAAATGTTTAAACAAGAGTTTCCCTCTTCTCAGTTTGGTTTTTCACCGATCAAGATAGCAGTTGATCTTGGATATCAAGGCATTAAAAAAGATTATCCCTCAGCTTTGCCAATTTTTATCCCTCATAAGAAACCCAAAAAATCAAAAGCCAACCCAAATCCTTCTTTAACTCGAAAACAAAAGGCTCAAAACAAAAAACTCGCTTCAAAACGAGTTATTGTTGAACATGCAATAGGAGGAATGAAAGCGTTTCAAATTTTGTCCACCAAATTTCGTAACCGTCAGACCAAAAATTGGGTTGATGAAGTTATTTTTCAAGTCGCTGGATTATGGAATTTAAAAATACGTTATTAATCAATATTTTATAAGTGATTATTTCGGGACAAGTCTATTACTGATACCTTTGAATCTTGTTGTTGGATAGCAATTGCTTTTTCCAGTGAGTTATCAGGTGAACCATCATTGACAAATATAATTTCGTAACGATCAGTGATAGATTCGACTGCTTTTTTTATCCGTGCATAAAATTCATCTATGTAAGGGCTAGAGTTATAGAGGGAAGTTACGATTGAAAAAGTGGGTTCAGTGACTTTATTCATAAGATTTGTTCTCAAAGGCGCTAAAAGTTCTTTAATAAATTTTTCTTCCGTTTGCCCTTCAACCAATATCAAAACTTTTTTCATGGTTTACCGCCAATAAGGTTCTTTTCCCATATTTCTCCCATAGAATATTCTTCTATCCATTCTTTGAGTTCTTCACTTGATAATCTTTTGAAAATAGAACTATTTTTTTCTTTATCAGCCACAATGATATTGTTTGGTTCAAAGTAATCAAGTAAAGTGACAGATTGGGTTGATGCAATAATTTGCTTATCGTTTGAAAAAGCTTTGATTAAAGAAGCTAATACAGAAATTGCATACGGATGCAAACCTAATTCAGGTTCATCTATGATAAGGGTATCCGGCGGATTAGGCTGTAAAAGCAATGTTGCTAAACAGATAAATCTAAGTGTTCCGTCAGATAAGCCAAAAGCATCAAAATAGTTATCACTTTGTTGCCATTCTAATTTTATTTTTTCCGGGTTCAGCGCATTTGGTTCCAAAATAAACTGGTCAAAATAGGGCGCAACCAGTTTTATGGTTTCTTCTATTCGATGAAAACTCAATTCATTAGTTTGCTTTAGCTTATACAAAAAAGCGGCTAAATTACCGGCATCATAAGCTAACTTTCTATTATTATTGATATAGTTGCTAAAAATATAGTGAAGTGTTGACAATATAGAAAAATTTCTATATTATAGTCTGCCATGAAAGCAAAAGAGGTTTTAAAATTAACCAATATTAGTCGAAGACACCTATCAAGCCTAATTAAACAAGGCCAAATTCGGATCGTTGTTAAACCCAATGGGCAATATGATTACAATCCTGAGGACGTTTATAAGTACATTGGCAAAGAACGTCGCTCTCTTCATATTATTTATGCTCGTGTTTCGACCCCAAAACAAAAATCGGACTTAGCACGTCAAATTGAAACACTAGAAACTTTTTGTTTGGCTCAAGGAATAAAAATAGACCATGTTTTTTCTGATGTGGCCAGTGGTATCAACTTTGAAAAACGAAAACAGTTCTTCGTCTTGCTTGATTTGGTGATTGATGGTCAAGTCTCCAAGGTTTTCATCAATTACAAGGACCGCCTAAGCCGAGTTGGTTTTGGGTTATTTAAACATCTATTTCAAAAATTTGGAACAGAAATAGTCGTGGCTAATGGCCATAGTAATGAGAAATTAGATAGCGAAGAAATAATGAATGAAATTATTACATTGATTCATTGCTTTTCAATGAAGCACTATTCAAAAAGACGTGTTAAACGTGCAATTGAGGCGTTAAATGAGAAGAACACTAAAAACGAAGATTAGAGGCTTAGAACCGTCCGAATTTAAGCGACTTAGAGAACTCACTTTCCAGGCCAAAAATCTTTATAATCAGACTTTATGGACTTTGCGACAAGCTTTTGAGATAACCGGCAAATACTTTAGCTATCCTCAAATGGATAAAGCCATGAAACAAGTGGATAATCTTGAAGGTCAGATTAACTACAGACTATTGAAAGCCAAAGTTGCTCAACAAACATTGAGGCGTGTTGATCAAAATTTTAAGTCGTTTTTTCAAGCGAGTAAAGATTTTAAAAAGAACCACAGTAAGTATAGGGGGCAACCACGTCCGCCTCGCTTCAAGCAAAAACGATACGATAATCTGATTTTTGATTACCAAGCATTTAAAGTTAAAGGTACCCTTGTCCTTTTGGAAAAAGGACTAGAAATTAAGCTCCCTAATGCGTTAGTTGGAAAAATGATTAAGCAAATAGAAATCATTCCAAAACCTCACTTTTTCCAAGCCGTTTTTGTTTATGAAGAAGACGCACAAAATTTTAAAATGGTTGCATCAAATGATAAAGTGATGTCTATTGATTTGGGTTTAAATAACTTGGCCACCTGTGTGACAAATGCGGTGCTCAAGCCGTTTATCATTGATGGTAGGCGAATTAAGTCGGTTAATGCTTACTATAATAAGCGAAAAGCTAAACTTCAATCAGAATTAGAAAAAAGTCGAGGTAAAAAATGGTCTGTCAAACTCCAAAGTTTGACAGAGAAGCGTAATGCAAGAGTCAATGACTATCTACATAAAGCAACCGCGCATGTCGTCAAAACCTGTTTAATTCATCATATTTCAAAAGTGGTTATCGGTGATGTGGCAAAATCTCTTGATCATATTAATTTAGGCAAGAAGACCAATCAGAACTTCGTGAATCTATCTCTTGGCCAGTTTGTTGATAAACTATCTTACAAACTTGGGCAACATGGAATTAAATTAATTGTTGCAAATGAGAGTTATACTTCAAAAGCCAGTTTTCTTGATGGTGATCAGATGCCAAAAAAATATGATAAAGAAGCCAAACCAGCTTATTACAGCGGCAAAAGAATCAAACGAGGTTTATACCGAAGCAAAGATGGAACTTTAATTAATGCTGATGTCAATGGTGCATACAACATTTTGAGAAAAGATGATTCAAACTTTTCCTTTTCGTCTTTTATTAAAAGGGTGGGTAACGTTAAAAAATGGTTACATCCAACGGAACGAGTGTTTATTAATTAAGTAACCCTAAGCTTCAGCGAGGGGATAATGGGTAGATCGTTCCCCTGTACGGATATATAGAAATATTTCTGCATTATTCTATATTTCACTACAAAATCGCGATCTGACAATATTGTTTGACAGCGGCAGTTGAACCGGTGTCATGAAAATGATAAATTTTCCATAATTTTAAGGCTTCTATAAGAGAGCCACAAACACCCTTGTTCTCATACAATTTGGTTTCTTCATTTGCTCTTCCTATAGGATGCCAACTGTTAAAATAACTTTCTTCTTCATCAATAAATAAAAATCCCTCATTTGCTGGCTTAAGTTTGAAACGATATTTGTTATTTCCGAAATCAATTTCTCCGAAAATAAATTTTGAGTGTTTAAGTCCAAAATATAATAAATTATCAATGCCTTGCTCAATACTATAGGGCTTCAGCTGTTTTTCAATTATTTTATTGAGCAGCTTAAAAAAAGAAATCAAATTTGATTTCCCAGCACCATTAGAACCAACAAAAATATTTATATTCGTTAAGGGTAATTTATCTAACTTATTGATAGATTTATAGTTTTTTATGGTTATTGTGTTAATTTTCATTATTCAATTTCCACCCGAATAAGATTATTTAGTTGATTCATTTAACCTGTTTTACAAATTTTTCTATATAAAAAGTTTGATTACATTGTTGCTCTGATATAAGCAAACCATTGATATTCGCAAATTTAATATTTTCTCTTTTTGTTCCTTGCTTTCTTTGAGTTTTTCTAGTGCTAAATACAATACATCTTATATTGTCTTTATCTATTTGATAATTTTTATTAAACATTAAATTCAACATATTTTTTAGATAGTTCACAAAATTTTTACCGGCTTGTAGCTGTTTTTTATAATCTCCTAAATTATTTGATTTTAACTCAATCAATAAAACAAATATTTCATTACCGTTTTTATAAAAAATAATCCCATCATTTACTTTTGTAATATTTCCGAGTGATTGATTAAAAAAAGGAAACATTTTACATCTATTTTGAAGTTGATAATCAAGTGAGAAAGCAAAAATATTTTTAGAGGTTAATTTCAAAATCACTTTTTGACAACCACTTTCATTTTTAATTTCATTTATTGTAATCTCTTTAGAAATAATAGGTATAACTAAATCTGAGTTGATTATATTAGAAAGATTAGTGATTATATTTTGCATTATCTGCCTCTTTTTGATAGTAAATATCATCACTCACACTATTTAAATTATTTATGACATTATCAAAAGTGTTGGCAATAATCCCTTCTTTATTATCCATCTCCATTAATTTGATACCATTATCATCAAATAGATAAGCACTCACCTTTTTATCTGAGATCAGCATATTTTCACTATATCCATAATTTTGCATAATCTCGGTTTTGGATTGAAACTCAGCTTTTAACATGATTAAGTTATTTATTTCTCTTACGAAATAATCGCTATGTGTACTCACAATCACTTTTATCCCACGATTAGCAATCATGACTAAAATGATGGCGATTTTTCTTTGATTCTCAGGATGTAGGTTAAGTTCTGGTTCATCAATTATGAGCGTTTCTCCCTTTTTGGCTAAATGTTCTAAATAAAACACCAATGAAAAAAAGGTTTTTACTGTTGATGATGACAGATGTAAAGAGATTTTTTGATTAAAATTATCTGTCTTGGAGTGTATTTTATCTGGTATAAAGTAAATGCCATCGGTTTCAACGATGTATTTACCATTTAATATCTTTTTTTGAATTTCAATGGCTAAATCCTGAAAATCTGAATTGAGTTTTTTGAGTTCAAAACTATTATTTAAAAAATCAATATAATCCGCTATTGGTTGCGAATATCTTGAAATGATTAAGTCTTTAATGAGTTCCTGTGTATTGATTTCTGTTATCTTATGATGAAATATTGCTGTTCTTTTGCTACTCAATTCTTTATAAAATAGATTTAAACCGGTTCTCTCAGCGGGTAATAAAAAGGAGTTTGAAAATAGACGATTAAATATAAAATGATTTAAAACGGCTTCTAATTTATCATTGATAAGCTCTTTTGGAATGGTATTATCAAGTAATATTAATTTTAAAATGAAGCTATCTTCCTCTTTTATCGCGTTAAAAACAATTTTACCCTTTTTACCCAGATTAATATTGCTTCTATGTGCCGTTTTTAATAAATCTTTTTTTAGTTCTGTTTCATTTAATTCAAATTGAATTTGAGCCTTTTCAAATTCATTTTCATTCGCACTAAAAACTAAAGATAAACTTTTAGAAAAGGCGACTTCTAGCTCTTGTTTCATTTTTTGATAATAACTCTCAAAAAAAGTATTTAAATCTAATTCATAAAAACCATTTTTATATATATTTTCTATGATTGGGTTTAACTCTTCTAGGTGGATTTGAAAATTTTTATCAAATAAACTATATAAAGTATAAGCGACATAAGTCTTTCCAGTATTGTTTGAGCCTGCAAAAATAGTGAGATTATTAATCTCAACATCACCTTTAGCTATATTCCCTAAATTTTCAAAATGAATTTTTACCATAATTATATCGAAAACGAAAAGAATGGCAATTTATCTAACTTATTGATAGATTTATAGTTTTGGTGTTAATTTTCATTATTCCATTTCCACCCGGATAAGATTATTTAGTTGATTCGTTTTTTCAATCATTTCATCCATTGAGGAATAGTTCAACATAACTATCCCTAATTTTTGCACCAGATAATTATCAATCATATCCCCTTTTTTCCACCAAAATAGTTCATCATAAATATTATTTGTTAGGCTGTCATCAACGATAACGTTCTTTACTATGCCATTTTTTGAACTCATAATACAATGCCTTCCACAATATCCGATTTGTGTGGCAGTCGGAAAATCAGAACAATCTAATCCTGCCTCTGCCCTGACTATCCAATATGCCCAATCCAAATGAGTTGCATAATTAACTGGATAAGGGTATAAATCTCCAGAGCATCTTCTGGTTATATCAATTATTTTAGCCCTATTATTAGCAAATATATATTGAATATGAAATATTCCATCTCGCAAAGATAATAAATTTGCCATCTTTTCCACCGCATTAACCAAAGTTTTAGAAACTTTTTCCACATTTATTGCAGGTGCAGCAGAAGTCGTCACCATATAGGGATTTAAATAAGAATATTCATTATCACTAAAGTAAAAAACAACCTTGCCATTGATAATAAATGTGCTAAAACTATGCTCCGTACCCACAATCAATTCTTCAATGACGATACGTTTTACACGGGATACATTAAAGGCTTTTATAACTGCCTTCGTATATTCTGCCCTGTAAAATACCTTTGAAATGCCTTTACCGCCACTTAAATCAACTGGCTTAATAATAAGTGGAAAATGATCATGCTCAACTGCTTTTAGAGCCTTATCTTTGTTATCAAAACTTTGTGTGTATGGCGTTGGAATTTGATGCTGAAAGGCAAACTTTTTAAATAAATCTTTTTGATGAAGTAACAGTGTCGTTTGATATGAATCATGCCCTCCTATTCCCATTTTTTCAGCCACATAAGAAGCTGTTATCGCTCCAAAATCATTTGCATTTGAACAAATATAATCTATATGTAACTGTTGTGATAGTTTAAGAATCTCATCCTTGTTTGAAAAATCTATGCAATGATATTCATCAGCATAATGATGCCCAATCAGATGTGGTACATTGCCCGTTGTGATAACATGAAAACCAAGTTTCTTACTCGCCTGGATCAAAGGAATATCGGAATGATCTCCATTTAATATCAATATTTTTTTTGGCACTTGCACCTCCACTAAGCTAATTGAGTTTTAAATGGTATCAAGATGAACCCAAGTTGTTTTAACATAACTATACTCATCAAAAGCATAAAGTGATTTATCTTTGCCTATCCCTGATTCTTTAATTCCACCAAATGGAACGGTATCATCATCATCACCATAACTATTGACATGAACAATACCCGCTTGTAATTCACGCGAAACTTGATGAGCTTCATCCAAATTATTAGTCCAAATGGATGCAGCCAAACCATATTTAGAATTATTTGCAATAGAGATTGCCTCTCGCATGGAAGAGACACCTATTATAACCAACACTGGTCCAAAGATTTCTTCTTTCGCGATGGAAGATTCAGGATCAACCTGATCAAAAATAGTGGGTAATACGCACAGATGCTTTAAATCAACATCACAAGGTGTAATAATTTTAGCACCCGCGTTTTTACCCTTTTCAATGTAATCTAAAACTCTCTGTTGTTGCTCTTTATTAATGATACATCCCACCTCAGTATCAATATCAAAAGGGTCTTGTGGTATATAGTTTTGGCTTTCTTCAATTAATAATTTAACGAAATCTTCCTTGATTTCGTTATCTACAATAGCCCTTGAAGGCGCAGAACAAATCTGCCCTTGATTATAAAAGATATTTTTAGCCAAAACCTGTGCTGCTTTGTGCAAATTATTACAATGTTTGGAAACGATAAAAGGACTTTTACCACCACATTCTAATCCCACTTTTTTCATATTGGACTGCCCTGCGTATTGTAAAATCTTTTTTCCTACATCAGATGAACCCGTAAAAAAAATGCCTGACACATCAGGATGAAGAGCAAGAGCTTTTCCAGCGGTTTCCCCAAACCCAGTAACCACATTAAATACACCATCAGGAATCCCAGCTTTTTGGGCTAAAGCTGCTACACGCAGAATGGAAAAAGAGGACTGTTCTGCCGGTTTAATGACAACCGAATTTCCCATTAGTAATGCCGGTGCAAATTTCCAGATTGCTACCACAAGTGGATCATTCCAAGGCGTGATTAATCCAACAACACCCAAAGGTTCTCTGGTAATAGTAGCAAAGACATTAGGGCGAGGCGGAATGGTGTGATCATAATATTTATCCACGCTTTCAGCGAAATAGCGTAAAGTTTGAATCGCTTTCGGGATTGAGTCAAAATAATAATTTTTGAATGATCTGCCGGTTTCAACCGTATCCAAAAGAGCCAGTTCTTCCTTGTTTTGTTCCATTAAATCTGCAAGCTGGAATAAAATTTCCTTTTTTTCTTGTGGCAGTTTATCCAGCCAAATCTTTGCCTCAAAACTTTTCTTAGCAGCATCTACCGCAATATTGACATCTGCTTCTTTGCATGAACTGATGCCCGATAGATCACGTCCATCAATAGAACTTACTTTGTGAATTATATCGTTATCAAGGGCATTTACATATTTGCCATTGATGAATGCACGTTTTTCGATTTTTAAAGCGAATGCTTTTTTTTTGATATTTTGGATCATTATTACTCCTGCTAGGATGTTTTAATATTTATAATAGATAATCATAGAATCCTTATTCTTTCTGAAAAATAAAAGGGATACATCGTGATGTTTGTTTATGATATATCCAAACCAGTATAGAAAATTGGTTTTACATTTTTCTAAGCACAAAAATATGACAAATAACCAAGGGCCAACGCTCCTTAAATATTGGATATGCAATACGGTTAACAACTTCAATAAAACGTAATAAGAGACCGACTAAACCTTCTCTTCTGGTGTTTGAGCCCATAGCAATCTCAATAATTTTAAATCGGTTTCTCTCAGATAGAATTTGCATCCCTTTACATGAAATCAATCCAGTATGCCAAGGAGCAGAGAAAGCACCATTTAAATCAGGAAGTTCACCAGATTTCTTTAATATTGTGCCTGCAAAAGAGGCAAAATGCGCTGTAGGCTGCAACGAGATTAATAACCCATTTTGTTTAATTTTTGTATGCGCTTTTTTTAGCCATTCATCATGGTTTATTAAATGCTCAAACACCGTACACATAACAATTGCATCAAAGGTTTGGTCTGGAAATGAGTCCAAGTCGCCAAGTGTAATGGGAATGCCTACATCACGACAATAAGCAACCATTTCCTCAGATTGATCTACTGCTTCACACTGAAAATTATTTTTATTAAGTAACTTACAAAGCCCCCCCCATCCAGCACCATAGTCTAAGACTCTACTACCTTTTGGTAAATATCTAGTCACTGCAAGTTTTATGTCATTCCACAAATATTGCTTCACTAATTCTGATTTGCTAGGAGATGTATCGTGATGACCAGATTTTGAATATTGTTTTTCATATAATAGTGTTAATTGTTCTTCTGATGGAAGAGGATTGAGTTGTATTGTACTGCAATCATTACATTTAAAATAATCATAACCATTGCGCTTTCCAAAGAAAGTTATATTATTTTTTCTACACACGAAACAACTTTTCGTTCTCACTACATTCACCTATTTCTTTTAAAACTTTTTAAAAAGAAAGATTAAAACTTTCATCCAATATAATACCCCAATATTTCATACTTGATAGCACGGTAGCATGGTAGGGTGTATAAGCGAAGCGTCATACACCAAAAAAACTATTACTTATGCACCGACGAATTCTGATTGATTAATCAGACATATGCGGCTTACGAGTTCATCAACATTGAGATTAGGTGGGTTTTCTGGTGGCGACGCTCGCTACCAGGCTACCCTACGGGCTTGTTCTTCAAGTCGTTCAACCAACCAAATTTTAATTATTGATTGGCGCGTCACACCCATTCGATTGGCTTCCTTATCTAAAGAATCTATTACCCAAGCTGGAAAATCCAAATTAACTCTTTTCTGAGTCTGATTTGGACGTTTTAAAGTAGACATATCAAGATCGTCAATAATATCTATTTCGTTATCATCAAATTTTTTGTCAAAATCTTTAGCTTTCATAAAGTTCTACTTCCTTCTTGCGTGAACGCCTTACTGAGATTATTCGAATGGTATCACCGCGATATGTTATAACTGCCGACCAGTGTTTGTCCGCAATGCAGCCAACTATTAAAAAGCGAGGTTCATTATCTGATTTAGCCTGAATTTTGATAAAGCTAGAATCATTCCAAAGTTCTTGGGATTCAACAAAATCAATTCCATGTTTATGTCGATTTGAACAACTCTTTTTATTATCAAATTCAAAATAGTACATAACATAAAAAATATATTATTAAGTAGGGTGGATAACGTATTGCCTACCGAAACATTAAAATATTTTGAGTTAAGAAATCCGATTTTTTCCAAAAATCGGATTTCTTAACCCTCGTTTTTTGGTTAAAAACTACGCTCGCTTTCAGTAATCAGCTTTAGCAGGTGGCAATTGATATTCACAATAGTTCTTGTTCTTGCTAAAAATTATTCTATCTGAATTTTTACGCCAAACCGTTGTAAAAGTCTTTTAAATTCATTTCCACATTCAGGTGTAAATGCCTCTTCCAAAAAACTGCCTTGTATTTATCAATACCAAAACGAACTTTGGCTTTATCCAGATGGTTCTGAATGCCTTTGGTACGAATAGAAGATGAAGGGCAATTTTTAGGATTAAAAACAACTATATAAACGAATCTTGTACTCACCAATTTTTTAGCATCAAGATTCATAATCGTACCAACAACTCGTTCATATAGAAGAATACTTGCCAAAAGTTTAAATTGAAGTTGTTGTTTTTCTATCTTCACATTTTTACCAGCTTTGAATTCAATTAGCAAAACATGTTCATCACCAAAAGCTAACATATCCACCGTAGCGGGTGAGTTTTTCCCACTAAAATATTTTTGAGCGACACAATCAAAATCAAGATATTTTTCATCACTGATACAAAGCCTACGCTCATTAGCATGATCATAACTAATTTCTGTCAGGGTGCGTTGACAATCCCCATACATTTGTTCATAAGCTGCTTGTAAATGTTGCATTAACTGATTCCCAACACCGTTTGTTCTAATTTCTGAAATGGCAAAGAAAGTGTCTCAAACAGAAAACTTAAATCATCAGTGACTTCTTTGACTTCAACACCTTCAGGCGTTAACTTATTAAAATAAAAATGGGTTTGCTCCTTTATACTTCTATCACTATAAACTTTTAAAGCTTCTATCATATACGGGCTATGCGAATTGATGATGACATAAACTTTATGCTGTTTAACTAAATTGACAATCAATTCTGCCAGTAACAGTTGCCATTCTGGATGTAAATGATTTTCAGGTTCATCAATTATCAATAAATGATCAGGTTTCAATTTGTGGTTTTCAGCTAATTTTTGCAACAAACCAAAATATTTAATACCTGTGGCTACATTCATCAGTAATATAGATTCATTTTGGCGTTGAAACACGATTCGTTTATCGCGTTGTTCAAAACTGCCCTGAATTATCTGACGAATATTTTTCACTAAATCATTCGTTTGTGAATCTTTATCAACTGGTATATTGGTAATTTTTAGATAAATATCCCAAAAAATATAAGGATATTTAATTGAAGACGATACGATGTTTTGAGTCATTTCTTGATTTTGTTTGAGACGTAAAACGGTATCAAAAAAATCAACTAAATCCCACACTAAGGGAGTTTGAATAAAAACGCTCTCTCTAAAAAAATGGGATGATTCTGGCTGGCAACAATCAAAGCGTACACATTGATGTTGAGAAAAATCGACTGAACATAAGGGGATATCCTTATCTTGTATGCTCACTTCACCCTGACTTGATATTTGTGAATCAAACACTAAGTTCACCATCGTATTCATAAACTGGCAGTGCTGGTTAGCCGTCGCCATGTTGTTTGCTTTGATGATGCTAAAAATAACCTTACCAATAGTGCTTTTCCCAGTATCATTTTCACCAGCAATCACTGTTAAGCCATCCAGAATAATTGTCGCGTTTGGCAATGGTCCTATTTTTTTAATGGTAATTTCCATAGTTTATTGAATTTTTGAGCAAAGTTTTAGCACGGTAGGGTGTATAAGCGAAGCGTCATACACCAAAACAAAAAAATAACAAGATTATAGAAATATTGTGGTATGAATGGCGTATATGGTGCATGACGCTATCGCTTATGCACCCTACGAATTCTGATTTATTAATCAGACATATGTGGCTTACGAGTTTGGTATACTTCATATTCACAATAGATAACCATAGAATCCCTGTTCTTTCTAAAAATTAATTGCAACAAGTAAAAGGGATACATCGTAAACTCATTTATAAGATAGCGAAACCAATAAGGAAAATTGGTTTTAAACTTTATCTGTTTTGTCCCACCAGCTGATGATAGTTCTGTTTGCTCATTTTTGCTTAAAGATGTTTTCCATCCATCACTCTTCTTAACTAAGTAATTAGACAACTCAAAAAGCAGGTTTGACAATGGATAAGTTAGCCCAGCTATGTTTTTAACCATAAATCCGTTAGCTGTAGCAATATTCTCAAAATCTTCAAACTCAAAACGCCTGTAATGCCCAGCAGTTTCATCTTCAATGCCCCAATACTTCATACTTGACGGCACCAATGAAACAATTACCCCCCCCTATTTAAGAATGATTCGCATTTACAAAAATATTGTTCCAGAAGTTCATCTGACAAATGTTCAATGACATGAGAAGAAATAATGACATCCACTTTCGCACCTCTATAGTCAAAGAAGTCTGCTTCTTCAACTTGGTACATGCCATCCTTAATATAGGAACCATTCTTTTTTCTATTTAGATCACAAGCTGTTTCACTTAAATCAAAGCCAATACCACTCATCCCAGAATTGAGTAGCATAGCAGAAATATTACCATTTCCAGAACCTAATTCTATGAATGTTGTTTTCCGCAATTTTTTTAGCCTGCGTTCCAAATACATATTTTGCAAAATATTTCCAGGAGCCAGATTATAAGTCAATTTTTCGTGTTTCATACCTTTTCTCTGCTAGATAAACCGATCAAATTCATCAACTGTATCAACTTCTTTTCCATCATTAATTGCCCTGACAATATTGATAATCTCAAGGTTAGACTCATGTCTAAGACAATGAAACGTACACTGCTTGCTTGGATTTAAGAAGTCCATAATCTCTTTACGCCCTTCCCCATGCCACATTTCAGAAAAAGAGTGGTTATTCAAATCTCCAATCCGAAAAGGTTCTTTTGCCCTCCAATATGGACAAACGAATACACCTGAAGGACAAATCAAAGTTCTAAGTTCAGCAACAGGGCATATATTATAATTTTTTGGCTGTACTAACTGTTTTCCTTCCAGTGAAAAATCAAGATTGATTGCTTTCGTGATTGAAAAATCATCCGTTACCAAATCATCTAAACGAGCAATTTCTTCTTTAGCTTGCGACATTAACATTTCATCTTGTACCATAAGAGCATGATCAATACCATCACGAAATCGGTAACTGGGTTTAATTTCAAAATAATCACAGCCAATATCTCTAGCTAATTTAGCCGCTTGGTAGATTTCATGTATGTTTGATACCAGCCCTGGACCATCTTTAGGCGTTTGAATTAAAAATGAATAACCCAACTTGCCCTGTTTAATTTCAGCAAGTAATCTCATATTTTCAACAATACTATCAAACTTTGACTTCCCACCTTTTGAAGGTCTTAATACCTTGAAAGTTTCACTCGTAGCAGCATCCATAGATACGCGTGTCCAGCTTGAATACATGGCTATTTGTTTCAAATATTTCCGAATAAACGTACCATTTGTCGTTATTCCAAGATGAATATCATGTTCCCCCAAATATTCCATGAAATCACCTATTATAGGATGCACCAATGGTTCACCACCCCCAATCAATACCACCCCTTTAATTCCATTTTCATAAAATTCTTGGCCTAATTGCATTAAACGTTCATTCGTAAATCGGTTGTTAGTCTTCATCATGTCTTCACTGATACACCCTGGGCATGCCAAATCACACGCCTCTGTCGTATCCAGTTCAACAACTAATGGACTTTCACTACCTACAACAGCCCAATCTGTTTTCTGTATTTTCTCAATGACAAAATCTTGATGTAATTTTGAAATCAAGTTCATTTTTTTTGGCATAATTTTATACCCTAGTTGTCTAATGTGGTCTTATTGCAGAATCAATGGGGTCAGATTCGATTGATTTAACTAGAACAAAACGAGGATGACGTGCCATATTTATTTAAGAAAAACATTTATTTAAATAATCAATAAATCGAGTCTGATCCCATTTATTCTAACGGTTTTTAACTTAACTCATTAGACTTGTCCCTTTATAAGCTAAGTTATTGATTTGTATCGTTTTTATATTTAGTATTTTCAAGGGTTTACGCTTATTAAGGGACAAGTCTATTAATGAACCTATCCCGCCCTAATTCGTTTTTAATTTTAGAATTCGAGGCTAAAGTTTTTTCTTTAAAAAAACTTTAGCCTCGAACCGATTTTTAAAAAAATCGCTTGACGCTTTTCTCAAAAATCAGGAGAGTTTTATTTTGGTAATTACTCAGCTCTAAATTGAGTACAACGGATTAGGGAATACAACGGATTTATCATCCTCAAATGACAATCATTGAGCGCAACTCCGGTAAGTATCCGTTCATCCGTTGTACTAAATCAAGTTGAAAAATCCGT
>JAOZSV010000133.1 GCA_029939505.1 Thiotrichaceae bacterium
TTTCAAAAATCGGATTTCTTAAACCTCTTGGAAACATAGTGCGTAACATCAGTTAGGTAAATGTCGGGTTACGTTATCACGCGACGCTTGATAAGCTAACCCGACCTACCATACTCACCGCCCCCGCAAAAACAAACTATCCAACTCCTTCATACTCAATTGCATCCAAGTTGGACGACCATGATTGCATTGATTACTACGCGCCGTTTTTTCCATATCACGCAATAGGGCATTCATTTCACTCAAACTCAATTGCCGATTAGCACAGACTGAGGTATGACAAGCTAAAGTGGCTAAAATAGCCTGCATGTTTTCCTCTAAACGTGAACTCACCTCAAAACGTAATAAGTCTGCCAACACATCACGTACAAGCTCTGTTATATTAGCCTCGACTAAAAGCGTCGGTACTTGACGTACAATCAGCATTTCCGGACCGACATGGCTCACTTCAAATCCGATTTTATTAAATAAATCAATATGTTGCTCCGCTATCTCCGCCTCACGTTCGCTAACAGACACAGTCACAGGTACAAGCAAAACTTGAGCATTGAGATTATCCGTCTGCCATGCCGATTTCATCCGCTCATAAGTAATACGCTCATGGGCCGCGTGCATATCGACTAATACTAAACCCTCAGCATTTTCAGCCAGAATATATACCCTATGCAATTGTGCCAACGCAAAACCTAAAGGCGGAGTTGGCTGCGAAGGTTTTGTATAATCACCAATATCGGGTAACGATTCATCTGACAATAGCGACGCTTGCAACGCTTCATAAACGGCGGTGGTATCACGTATTGCAGAAGCGGAAGGGCGATCTGGCGTAAATTGATTAATCGGCTTATCAATTTTGCCATGCGCCATCTTGGGATATTGATGGAAAACGTTTGTCTTTGAAGAAAATTGTGGTGAATGAGGAAATTGGGGAGAATGAGGAGATTGGGGAGAATGTACAACAGGTTGCCCTGTATTATTCGGAGAAGTCTGGGCAAGGCGTTCCTGTAATGTGCTCACTAAAAGATCATGCACCAATTTACTTTGTGCAAAACGCACTTCATTCTTAGTCGGATGCACATTGACATCTACCTTACTCGGATCAATAGTTAAAAACAACACATAACTGGGGTGACGATTAGCGTACAAAACATCTTCATAAGCCTGGCGTATGGCATGATTAATCAATTTATCACGAATAATGCGCCCATTAACAAAAAAGTATTGCATATCTGGTTGACTACGCGAATATGTTGGTTGCGTAATCCACCCTGACAACTGTATTTCGTCAGAAACCCCATTAATCTTCAAAACATGCGCCACAAAATCTGGACCACATAACATGGCTACCCGTTGTAACTGTTCCTCCTCAGTCTGCGCCACCTTTAAAACCATTAAAGTTTTACGGTTATGCGTCAATTTAAAACGGACATCAAAACGACTCAGGGCTAAACGTTTAATTGTTTCATGCAAATAGGCAAATTCCGTTTTTTCAGTGCGTAAAAACTTACGCCGTGCCGGTGTATTATAAAACAAATCCCGTATTTCCAGCGTCGTACCCGTAGGTGTTGCTCTTGGCTCAAGGGTGGAAGGCTTTTCTTGTCCATCTATACAGATACAATGCCCTACTTCATCACCACGAAAACGTGAAATTAAAGTTAATCTGGAAATGGACGCAATACTGGCGAGCGCCTCACCACGAAAACCCAAACTCTTAATACGAACTAAATCCTCTAAGTCTCTGATTTTACTGGTAGAATGCCGACTTAAAGCCAATAATAATTCATCACGACGAATACCAAAGCCATTATCGCGAACCCGTATTAAAGCAATACCACCCTGCTCAATATCAACTTCAATACTATCAGGTTTGGCATCCAAACTATTTTCCAATAACTCTTTCACAACAGACGCAGGGCGTTCAACAACCTCACCCGCCGCAATTTGATTAGCAATTAATGGTGATAATAATTGGATAGAAGGAATATTTTGATTAATCATTTGGGAGGGGAGACTGAAATCTTGAGTGATTGCTTTTGAAAACAATTTTTAAGCAATCATGTTCACAATAAAAATTCGATCATCAAGATTTTTTGTAGGTAGGCAGACAAGAACGGGGATTAAAACTTGATGATCGAAAAAAAACATTGGTAAAAACTTAGTTTTTAAGCTGATAAAATTCTCAAGATAAATTCTGAATTGAAAATCGATGTTTTAAAACACCTATTAAGACCTGACAGGTTTTTGAAACTCGTCAGGTCTATCGTTTCTTGAATGAATACCTGTAGTCATCATTCACAAAAAAACTCAGAAGTTTGAAGACAAATTCTGGACGATTTAAACTCACAACTTACGTTTTAAGGACTAGGTTGGATAATTTGCAGATTGACAGTTTGTCCACTATCACTGTTATAATCAACCCACGAATAATAAGCAGCACCAAAGACAGCCGCAGTAACAACAGGTGCGGCAACAAGCAAACAGAAACCTATTGCTGCACCACCACCAATGCTACTACCAATCGCAGTTAAACCTGACATGCCTGGACCTACCGCCACCAAAGCACCTAAAGAACCACCAGTCCCGAAAATAGCACCTGTATATGTACCTTCTGCTCCAGCATCACAGGCCCCTTCATTATTGCAACCATTAAATACATAATGATTCATCAATTCTGCTGTGGCAACACCAGCAACAGCAGCAGCACCTATAGTACCTACAGTAACGGCAGTCGCAACAGCAGCACTTTCGGCAACAGCAGCAGCACCTATTGTTGCTGGTTCAGCGGCATAGCTAGAACTGGCATAAGACATGGAAAGCATTAAGCTACTGGCTATTAATAATTTTTTCATAAAAAATCCTCATTATGGATGAATTGACAATTTAACTTTTTATTTTAACGTTTATTAAAAAAAGATAGGGATTAAAAAAAACAAAAATAAGGTGTGGCGAATTATAACATCAAGTGAATAAAAAAAACAAGTGCTTTAAAATAATATTCTCGAAATTCTATGAATATCAAAAAATTTTGAACAAGATTAAACGGATTAATGGATTAACAGGATTGATTAAAAAATTAGAATATTTTATATTATAATCAATTAACGATAAAATATCCTCATCGAATTTAATTTCAAACGGTTTAACTGATGTGACAGGTTAGAAGCTGTATCACTTTAATTTCTAAAAACCATGAAGAAAAAATCCATTTCAAGCCCTGAAACAAACCTGAGTTTTTTCCGCTCACTGCGCTTTAAACTCATTTTATTATTTCTAATTGTTTCACTGATACCCCTTATCACAGTCAGTTTTATCGCCTATATTCAAGCTAAAAACGCCCTAAAAACAGAAGTGATAAACAAGTTGGTTGCCGTTCGTGACATCAAAGCCAACCAAATCACCAAATACTTTGAAGAACGTCTGGGCGACGTAAAAGTATTTTCTCAAAATTCGTCAGTGATTGCCGCAATAAATGCATTTGATGATGCACTTCATACTGATATGAAGGCTTTAAACAAAAGTACAGAAACAGAAGTCATAAAACAATATCGTACTTTGTACTTGGATAAAGCCGATATGAACAACGCTGACGATGGTAGTACTTATAACACAGTCCATACAAAATACCACATCCTCTTTAAGACGTATATGGAAACTTATGGCTACAATGATATTTTACTTGTGGAACCACATGAAGGGGTTATCCTCTATTCTGTTATGAAAGAAGAGAATTTTGGCACGTCTTTAAAAAATGGTTTTGATGCTGACACAAACCTAGGGCATATTTTTAGAACAGCAATAGTAGCCACTGATGATTTTACAACGTTGGAAGATTTTGCTTATCATGAACATGCCGATAGGGCATTTTCATTTGTCGCCTCGCCTATCTTTGACAAATATGAAGTAGTGGGTGTGTTGATTTTTAAAATACCAACCGAGCAAATTGCTGCTATCATGCAAGAAAATGCTGGCTTAGGCAAAACGGGCGAAACTATCCTTGTCAGTTCTGACGATTTTTTAATGCGTTCAGACTCGTACTTTTTTAAAGAAAGCACCCTCTTTAAACAAAAAGTCGATGACGAAAGCACTCGTGCATCAGCGGCTGGTCAAATCGGAATCAAAGAAATCATTGATTATCGTGGTGAACAGACTATCGTCGCCCATTCACCTGTCAATGTCCCTGGAGTCAATTGGTCATTAAATGCCAAAATAGATGAAAGAGAAGCCGTAGCCGCAGCCAGTTATCTACTCAACTTGATGCTGATCATTATAAGTATTGCCATAATAATAATTTTAGGCGTGGCCTTTTTTTTCAGCAGAACTATCGCCAAACCTATACAGGAAATGACCCATATTGCCACCAAATTAGCTGAGGGCAATATAAAGCAGATCGTTAAAATTGAAAGCCGTGACGAAATCGGAGTGATGGGCAAAGCCTTCCAAGAAATGATCATCAATTTTCGGATAGTTATTGAAGATATCGTCTATGTTTCCCAAGGATTAGCGGCGGGCAAGTTGAGCATTGCGCCCCAATCTGAATATAAAGGAGATTTCGTACAAATAAAAGATGCGTTGGAAACCGCTTTAACCAACCAACGTTTGGTCGTTGAAGACATTGTCCCCGTTTCCCAAGGGTTAGCAGAAGGTAATTTGAAGATCAAACCTCAAGCAGACTACCGGGGAGATTATTTTAAGATCAAAGAGGCTTTGGAAAAAACCTTAACTGATTTTCAGCAAGTCATTCAAGATATTGTTCAAATCTCTCAAGGATTGGCAGAAGGTAAAGAAGATATTATTGCTCATGCAGAATACCGCGGAGATTTCATACAGATTAAGGATGCCCTAAAATCCGCAGGAGTCAAGCTCTCTGTCACCATGAAAAAAACCGCGACACAAGACTGGCTTAAAAGCGGGCAAAATCAATTAAATGAACAAATGAGCGGTGAACAGAATATCGTCGAATTGAGCCATAATATTGTTTCTTTCCTAACGCTCTATTTAAAAGCCCAAGTGGGGCTATGCTATATTATTGATAATACAGCGAATAACCAAGGGAATCGTCGTTTAAAAATGACGGCGAGTTATGCCCAAACTCGGCGCAAAAATATTGGCGATGAATTTGAATTTAGCAAAGGACTCGTGGATCGCGCTGCAAGGGAATTAAAAACGATTGTTATCACAATTGACTCCGAGTTAGGGGAAGCCATTCCACAGCATATTCTCGTGGAACCCTTTCTCTATGAAAATACCCTCAAAGGCGTAATTTTAATCGCGTCAGTAAATGTACTGACAGAAATACAGCAAGAATTTCTCCATCAAACCAGGTCAACGATTGGAGTGGCTGTCAATGCGGTCGAATCACGTAGCAAGATGCAAGAACTCTTGGTACAAACACAGCTTCAAGCGCAAGACTTACAAAACAAACAAGCAGAACTCCAAAACTCTAACGAAGAATTACAAAGCCAACAAGAAGAACTACAAGCGCAATCTGAAGAATTACAAACCCAAACAGAAGAACTCCGTCAGACGAATGAAGAACTTGAAGAACGTACTCAAGACTTAGAGCAGCAAAAATTGGAAATACGGGAAAAGAATTCATCGTTAGAAAAAACCCGAAAAGCCGTCGAAGCCAAAGCGCAAGAATTGGAATTAGCGAGCAAATATAAATCTGAATTTCTCGCCAATATGTCCCATGAATTGCGAACACCTTTAAACAGTATGCTGATACTTGCGCAATTATTAGCCGAAAACAAACGGGGCCATTTGGAGAAAAAACAAGTAGAATATGCACAAACTATTTACAGTGCTGGTTCAGACTTGTTGACGCTGATTAATGAAATTCTTGACTTATCCAAAGTTGAAGCAGGCAAAATTGATGCTCATATTGAAGAAGTCTTCCTGACAGACTTGTTGGAAACCATTGAATCAAAATTCCGTCCTGTTGCTGAAGAAAAAAGGCTGGCCTTTCCAATTACGGTTGCTGACGAATTACCACCCGTTTTGCATACTGATGCACAGCGATTTAAACAAATCATTAACAATCTGCTTTCTAATGCCTTTAAATTCACTTCTCGAGGGGAAGTTAAACTCGAAGTGCAACGCCCAACTGATGATATTTCCACCCTGGGGCTTGTTCAGGCTAAAAGCATTGCTATCCATGTTACGGATACGGGTATAGGTATACCAAAAGATAAACAACAAGTTATCTTTGAAGCCTTTCAGCAAGCTGATGGCACAACCAGCCGTCGCTTCGGTGGAACAGGGCTTGGCTTATCTATTTCGCGTCAATTAGCCCGATTACTCGGTGGCGAATTGCACTTGCAAAGTGAAGAAGGCAAGGGTAGCACGTTTACCTTAACTATCCCTGAAAATCTTGAACCCAAAAGTTCATCAGAAGTGAATAAAAGAGAAGTAAAGGATAAAAAGGATAAAAAAGCAACCTCGTTTTTCTTCACAGAACAACCTACTCAGAAAGTCAAAACGTCTACTCAAATTGATGAACCAGTGTTTGAAGTCAAAACAAAACCCGTTCAGCAGGTTCAAACGCCTAACACACCCATAGAAGATGACAGGGATTCAATAACGCCAGATAGCAAATCCCTTTTGATTACTGAAGATGATCGCAATTTCTCACGTCTCCTGATAGAACTCGCACGCGAAAAGGGCTTTAAATGTATTCTTGCAGAAGACGGTAAAATCGGATTGCAATTAGCCGAAGAATATCAACCTGATGCGATTGTTCTTGACGTGGGCTTACCCAAGATAGATGGTTGGACGGTGATGGAAAAGCTCAAAGATAACCCGAAAACGCGGCATATTCCCGTACATTTTATGTCGGCATCCGATCAAAGTTTAGATGCCAAAAAGATGGGAGCCATCGGTTACTTACTCAAACCGGTTAGCATGGAACAACTTGGTGGCGCATTCCAAAAGATTGAACAGTTTATCAATCAAAAGACAAAGTCTTTATTAGTGTTTGCGGATAACAAGGATAACCAAAAAAATATTTTAGACATCGTTGGAGACGATCACATCCAAACCCTTATTGCAAAGACTCAAACAGAAGCCTTAGAGCAGCTTAAAACGGCAGATGTAGATTGTCTTATTATTGATGTGGATGTTGAAAAATCCTCTGGTGTTAAATTGCTGGAACCACTTCATGATAGCCTTACTCAAATACCCGTGATTATTTTTTATGGTAATCGGGAACTGTCGCTTGCTGAAGAAACGTTATTACAGAAATTTGCTGACAGTATGACTATAAAAACGGTGAGATCGCCAGAACGTTTATTGGATGAAACAACCCTTTTCCTCCATCAATTAGAAACCGACTTATCCAGTGATAAGCGCAAAATGCTAAATAAAGTGCATGATAAAGAAGCCATTTTACGCCATAAACAAGTGCTGATTGTGGATGATGATGTGCGAAATGTGTTTGCTTTGGCAACGGTTTTGGAAGATAAAGAGATGGAAGTGATTGTGGCTAAAGATGGTCAAAAAGCATTGGAACTCTTAGACGAACACGAAGATATTGCTATTGTCTTAATGGATATTATGATGCCAGGCATGGATGGTTATGAAGCCATGCGAAAAGTGAGAAAACAACCCCGTTATCGAAGACTACCGATTATTGCTCTCACCGCAAAAGCGATGAAGGGCGACAAAGCAAAATGTATCGAAGCGGGTGCAAATGACTATTTATCGAAGCCAGTAGATACCCATAAGTTACTTTCTCTAATGCGAGTCTGGCTATATCGGTAAAAATTATTTAAGGAATGAAAATTTGTAACGACTCAGCCATCCTAAAAAAAGAGGTCTCCGCCTTGAGAGAAATCGATTCGAGGAGGCTCTTGCAAAACTCTGAACACACGAGGTTTAAGAAATCCGATTTTTGAAAAAAATCGGATTTCTAATCTCTAATCTCGAAACCTCTCCCACGCAAGGTTTAAGAAATCCGATTTTTTTCAAAAATCGGATTTCTAAGGCTAAAAACCGTTTTGCAAGAGCCTCAAAATGAGTCTGCTAAAGCAGACTTTAGCTTTCAGCCTTGCAATTGATTTCAAGGCTGATTCGTTACAATCCCTTTTTGTTTTCAACCTTGTCGTTAGCGTTCGTTTTTAATCCATTCGAGGTTCAAGTTTTTCTTCAAAAAACTTGAATCTCGAATCTTATATACAATCCTTGTAGTTAACTGTTGTCAGCGAAAAACTTGATGAACGAGTATAAATAAATTCACTCAAAAACCTCTGAGGTTTGATTCCAACTCTTTTTCTGAACGTCTCTATGTGCGATTGCACTTTGCGCGGTTTTTTTTACTGCTGTCACTCAAAGACATCAGGTTCGGTGGGTTTCGCTCCCGCTCTACCCACCCTACAAAAAACGACTTTAAAATCAATCAATTTTAGCTATTCCCACAATATCAATGTTGTCTTTAAAAAGGAGAAACTCATGAAATTTCCTTATGGTATTTGCGATTTTGAGAAAATTATCAGTCAGGTAGGATGGGCAAAGTCCTTTTCGTGCAACGACTTCTTCATTAAAAAAGTGGGGTGGTTGCCACCCTACATGGCTTTAATCATTTCCGAAATTTGAACAGCATTCGAGGCGAAAGTTTTTTAAAAGAAAAAACTTTCGCCTCGAAGAGGTTTTAGTTTTTTTGAAAACTAAAACCTCGAATACCTGTCAGGTTTAACTTCGGATATGATTTAATTTTCATTCCTTAATGACACGTTTAAGGGCGAACATGCATTAAGGGCGAACACGCAGATTCGCCCTTATTTTAATCACTAAATTTGTCTGAGATTTAAATTTGATAATTAAATCAGTTTAGGTTCGCAAACTATATACCATACTATAATGATAAAGAATTAAATGCCTTATTTTAGGTATTTTTAAGCAGTTAAAATATATAAGGGATGAAATTTGCATTTATTTTAAATAATTGATTTAAAACGATTTTTAAATTATATAAACTCCCAACAGGAATTGCTTATTTTAATATTTTAATATTGACTTATTTTAATTTATATGAAATAATATTTTCTTTTTTTAATTTAGGAGCAAATAAACGTTATGACGGAAAAAGTGACCTCTACAGCAGGTCAAGACACCTACAACTATAAAGTTATTAGGCAATTTGCCATTATGACCATTGTTTGGGGTGTAGTCGGTATGACGGTGGGTGTATATATCGCCGCCTTACTGGTTTGGCCTGAGCTTAATAACATCCTTGATGTGCCTTACTTTACCTTTGGTCGTTTACGGCCTTTACATACTAACGCCGTGATTTTTGCCTTTGGCGGCTCGGCTTTAATTGGAACCTCTTATTATGTCGTGCAGCGCACTTGTCATGTGCGTTTAATCTCTGACAAATTAGCGGCTTTTACGTTTTGGGGCTGGCAATTGGTTATCGTTTTAGCGGTGATCACATTTCCACTGGGTATAACAACCACTAAAGAATATGCTGAATTAGAATGGCCTATTGATATACTTCTTGCAGTGGTGTGGATTGCTTATGCCATCGTATTCTTTGGCACGATTGCTAAACGAAAAGTCTCACATATTTATGTGGCAAATTGGTTTTATGGCTCATTTGTCGTCACAATTGCCTTGTTGCATATTTTCAATAACCTTGAAGTCCCCGTTTCAATGTGGAAATCGTATTCCGCTTACGCTGGGGTACAAGATGCGATGGTGCAATGGTGGTATGGTCATAATGCAGTCGGCTTTTTCTTAACCACAGGCTTTCTAGGTATGATGTACTATTTTGTACCTAAACAAGCAGAGCGACCCGTTTATTCCTATCGCTTATCAATCGTTCACTTTTGGGCTTTGATTTTCACCTATATTTGGGCTGGACCTCATCATTTACATTACACTGCCCTACCTGACTGGACGCAAACTTTAGGCATGGTCATGTCTATTATTTTATTTGCACCCTCTTGGGGTGGCATGATTAATGGCATAATGACCCTCTCAGGCGCATGGGAAAAATTGCGTACTGATCCCATTTTGCGTTTTATGATTGTCGCAATTTCCTTCTATGGCATGTCCACTTTTGAAGGGCCATTGATGGCAATAAGAACGGTGAACGCTTTATCACATTACACCGATTGGACAGTTGGACATGTGCATTCTGGTGCACTTGGCTGGGTGGCTATGATCACAATGGGTAGTCTGTACTATATGATTCCACGTCTATTTGGTCGTAAACTGTACAGTCTTAAACTGGTTGAAGCGCATTTCTGGGTGTCAACCATTGGTGTCGTACTCTATATTACCGCAATGTGGGTATCAGGTATTATGCAAGGGCTGATGTGGCGTGCTGTCAATGCAGATGGTACTTTGACTTATAGCTTTGTAGAATCAGTGCAAGCCATGCACCCTTATTATCTCACCCGTTGGGTAGGGGGTCTCTTCTTCCTGACTGGAATGCTGATTATGGCTTATAACATCTTCAAAACAGTGACCAGTTCTCAGGTAACTGAAGTGAACGATGCCGTTGTTGCCCCAGCTTTAGCACATTAAGGAGAGAGAAAAAAATGGCAAATCCACATGAAAAAGTTGAGACTAACGTTGGTCTTCTGATTGTCCTGATGACGATAGTGGTTAGTATCGGCGTATTAGTCGAAGTCGTGCCCCTATTTTTTATGAATTCCATGATAACGCCGGTAGAGGGAATTAAACCTTATCCAGCATTACAATTGGCAGGGCGCGATATTTATATTCGTGAATCTTGTATGGTGTGTCATTCACAAATGATTCGCCCTTTTAGGGCTGAAACAGAACGCTATGGACATTATTCTGTGGCAGGTGAATTTGTTTATGATCGTCCATTCCAATGGGGTTCTAAACGAACAGGACCCGATTTACATCGGGTTGGTGGGCGTTATAGCGACGAATGGCATTTTGCCCATTTAATAAACCCACGCGATGTTGTGCCAGAATCTGTGATGCCAGGCTATCCTTCATTGGCAGAAAACATGATTGATGGCGAAGAAGTTAAACATAAAATGCAGGTATTGAAAGACTGGTTTGGTCATCCTTATAGCGATGAGGATATTGCCAACGCTCCGAAAGCAGTGGAAGGTAAAACTGAGATGGATGCCCTCATTGCTCATCTGCAAAACTTAGGTACTGCCATAAAAACAGTGAGGTAAATTGTGGACCTTTTTTCCATATTTCAGTCCGTATGGACAATTATGGTCATGGTCGTCTTTACAGGTATTGTGGTGTGGGCATATAGCCGTAAACGCAAATCAGAATTTGATGAAACGGCTCGCCTACTCATAGATGACGATGATTCAGTCGAAGCAACAATTAAGGAGAAGCATTATGTTTGATAGTAGTGTTTTTACCAGTCAATTTTGGGAATGGTTTATTATTGTCCCAACGGTTGGCGGTATTATAGCCTGTTTTGCCCTGATCTGGTGGTTGGGTGGTGACACGGGTAAACCAGAAGAAGATGGAAATGTCGAAACAATGGGGCATGTTTGGGATGAAACCCTGGAGGAATATAATAATCCCCTACCTCGCTGGTGGTTAAATCTGTTTTACATCTGCTTGTGGGTTAGTGTCGTCTATTTGATACTTTATCCGGGATTAGGCTCATTCGCGGGCATTTTGGGTTGGACTGAAGTGAAGCAGTACGAACAAGAAATGGAAGCTGCTGAAAACCGTTACGGACCCATTTATGCCAAGTATAGTAAAGAGGCCATCCCGGATTTAGCTCAAAATCCAGATGCCGTCAAATTAGGTCATCGTTTATATATGACTTACTGCACAGTTTGTCATGGTTCAGATGCGGGCGGCGTGAAAGGCTATCCTAACTTGCGCGATGATGACTGGCTTTACGGCGGTGATCCCAGTCTGATTAAAACGACAATTATGGGTGGTCGTCAAGGCATGATGCCAACTGCTATGCAAAACGGTTTGACAACAGACGTGGATATCAACAATGTGACCCAATACGTCTTGAGTCTGAGCGTCAATGAATATGACAAAACGGCTGCTGCGGAGGGTCAAAAAACCTTCCAGCGAATCTGTTTTGCCTGTCATGGCATGGATGGTAAAGGGATGCAAGCCTTGGGTGCGCCGAACTTGACGGATAACATTTGGCTCTATGGTGGTTCAGCAGAGACGATAAAAGAAACCATTGCGAATGGTCGTCAAGGTAGAATGCCCGCGCATGGTGAATTTTTGGGAGAATCCAAAGTTCACTTGTTAGCAACTTATATTTATGGTTTATCGGCTGATAAGCCTTAAATAGAGATAAACCTGAAAGAGAGACAAACCTGACAGGTTTAAAAAACCTGTCAGGTTTAATTAACGAGATAGAGATAAACCTGAAATAGAGACAAACCTGACAGGTTTAATTAACGAGATAGAGATAAACCTGAAATAGAGACAAACCTGTCAGGTTTTATTGACGAGGGTGAAAAAAATGAAGTTCACAAAGATTATGCTGATAAGTGGCTCTATACTTTTAGTTAGCAGCGAGTCATGTTGTATCGACTGAAGAAACTCGTAACGATGAGCCTATACAGCCCATCCCCAAAAACGCGGATTTAAACCCAGCAAAGGTTGAACTGGGCAAGCAATTGTTTTTTGACCCCCGATTATCAAAATCCGGCTTTATCAGCTGTAATTCCTGCCATAATCTAGGAACTGGCGGTGCAGACAACTTACCCAGTTCCATCGGTCACAAATGGCAATTAGGTCCGATTAACTCTCCTACTGTCTTCAATGCGAAATTTAATCTCGCCCAATTCTGGGATGGACGCGCCAAGGATTTAAAGGAACAAGCCAGTGGACCGATTGCAAATCCGGGCGAAATGGCTTCTACCCATGAGGCTGCAATAACCGTGCTGCAATCAATACCTGAATATACAGACTCGTTTAACAAGGTTTATGGTGTTAAGAAAGTCGGTATTGACCAAGTCACTGATGCGATTGCGGCATTTGAGGAAACGTTGACTACGCCAAATTCAAGATTTGATAAGTGGTTACAAGGTGATGACAGCGCGATTTCTGAACAAGAAAAGGCTGGCTACACTCTTTTTAAAGCAAAAGGATGTATTGCTTGCCATAATGGTATCGGTGTTGGTGGCGGCTCCTACCAGAAATTTGGGGTTGTCAAACCTTATAAAGATACTGAAACCCTCGGCAGATATAACGTCACCAAGGAAGAGAAAGACAAATATTTCTTCAAGGTGCCACTGTTGAGAAATATTGAACTCACAGCCCCCTATTTCCACGATGCCAGCACTTGGAATTTGAGTGAAGCTGTTGATATTATGGCAGAATATCAATTTGGTATAAAACTTTCCGGCGATGAGAATCAGAAAATCGTCGCATTCCTGAAAACGTTGACGGGAGAACAACCTTCAATCGTTTATCCGATACTTCCGCCATCAACGGTGAATACGCCAAAGCCAAATCGAGAGTAATTTGGTCTGAACTTGGAGTCGTAAATTGGAGTCCAACGCTTCAGCTTTGGGTGATTTTGGAATCCAACGCTTCAGCTTTGGGCGGGGTTTTGTAGGGGCAAACCTGCGTGTCTGCCCTTAACTTGTCCCTACGCTGATCAGAATTGAAGGAGAAATGAAATGGAAATAACTTTTAATGAAATGGAAATAACTTTTAACGATGCAAAGACAAAAGAACTTCTAAAAGAAGTTGTTATTGAGTTAATAAAAGATAAGCGTGATTTATTTTACGAGATAATCATGGAAGCATTAGAAGAAGCCGCTTTAGCTAATGCAATCAAAGAAGGAAGACAAAATGATTTTGTGAGTGAAGATAAAATTTTCACGTTGTTAGAAGGTGAGACATGAAAATTTGTTACGAATCTCGTTTCGATAGTAAAATTAATAGATGAATCCGTTTATTCCGTCAATCCGCTGTACTCAGGTTTTGGACTCCAAAATTATTCCAAAGCTAAAGCGTTGGACTCCAAAATCATTCCAAAGCTAAAGCGTTGGACTCCAAAATTATTCCAAAGCTAAAGCGTTGGAC
>JAOZSV010000134.1 GCA_029939505.1 Thiotrichaceae bacterium
TTGGAGTCCAACGCTTTAGCTTTGGCGTATTTGGAGTCCAACGCTTTAGCTTTGGGTGGTTTTTGTTGAAATTGGAGTCCAACGCTTTAGCTTTGGGCGGTTTTTGGAGTCCAACGCTTCAGCTTTGGGCGGTTTTTTGGACTCTAAAATGATTTTGACTCAGCAAAATTCGCATTAATAGTGAGTAGTGACATATAAATAATACAGTTAGATAATATAAATTATTTTAAAGAAAATGAATAATGAACTTTTATTCGTACTTAATTCTAGTAACGATGCTATTTTCAAAAAATCTGCAAGGCTATTTAAAAAAGGGGGCTTTTTTCGCACTTTTTTTTATAATAGGAATATTACCACTGTGGTTAACTATGGCACAGGTGAGTAAAGCGCATTATGGAAAAGAGATAATAGGGTTGGATTTAATATTCACAAATAATGACGACGATGAAACCAACGATCCAACAGGTCCTGAACCCAAACCACCTAAACCCAAACCTCCACAAAGTGAGAAAAACGTAGAAATAAAAAGACAAGTTAAGGAAATATAATTCGTTATGAAAACATATTTCAGTTGGTTACACCTAACAGATTTTCACCAAGGCATGGGTGAACAGTCTTGGATCTGGCCAGGTGTCAAACAGATATTTTTTGAGGATTTAAAACAACTACACGATAAAAGTGGGCCATGGGATTTGGTTTTATTTACTGGCGATCTGACTAATCGTGGTAGTGCTGAAGAATTTCAAAAACTGGATGAAGTCCTAGATCAACTGTGGGAACAATTTGATAAGTTGGATTTCTCCCCCAAACTACTGGCTGTGCCTGGCAACCATGATCTCGTTAGACCGAATAAAAAAGATCCCTCAGTCAAACTCCTTCGGTACTGGAATGACGATCCAGATGTACAAAGCGAATTTTGGGAAGATGCAAACTCGCCTTATCGCAAAGTCGTTACAGAGGCATTTAAAAACTACACTGATTGGCTAAAAAATCAGCCTTTCAAAATTGATAATTTAAACGATGGCATTTTACCGGGTGATTTCTCCGTCACTATTGAAAAAGGCGACGCTAAATTAGGCATTGTTGGTTTGAATAGCACTTTTCTCCAACTCACCAGCGACGACTATGAAAGTAAACTGGTTCTCCATGCTCGTCAATTTCATCAAGCTTGTGGTGGCGATGGCCCTGATTGGGCTAAACAACATCACGCCTGCCTACTACTAACCCATCAACCCCCATTATGGTTGGATATTCATTCACAACAACAGTTGAATGGAGAAATTGCTGATCATGGGCGTTTTGCCGCCCATTTATGTGGTCACATGCATGACACCGTTTTTCGAGAGATTTCGGAAGGGGGAACTGAGGCTAAACGTATATGGCAAGGTCGTTCACTATTTGGGCTAGAATATTTTGGTCCGGCGGAAGAAAACACACAACGTTCGCATGGTTATACGGCGGGAAAAATTGAGTTGAATGAGGAGAAAGGCGCATTAATATTTTGGCCTCGCGAAACTCGTTTACAAGGAGGGCAAAGAGAAATTGTTCCAGATCAGTCTATAAAATTGACTGATAACCAACATATTCCAAAAGAATTTAACTTGCTTAATCCCTACAAAAGTCAGAATAACAATGATAAGGATCGCCAAGTTCGCCAAATGAGTCAACATGACATTTTTGTTAGCTACGCTCATCTGGACAATAAGCCGCTACCAGGCACGGATAAAGGTTGGGTAACGACGCTCATTAACGGACTAAAAATTTTTTTGGGGCAACAATTAGGTCGTGCTGATGCTTATTCGTTATGGATGGATGATGAGGAACGTGATAATACAAAAGTCACGCCCCATATTATTGAACAAATAAAAAACACTGCGACGTTCTTGTTAATTTTGTCCCCTGGTTATCTCGAATCACAATGGTGTTGTTCGGAACTTAAACAATTTTTAACTCAAGTGGGTGAAAATTCAGGGCGTGTATTTGTCGTTGAACGTGATGAAGTAGAACGACCCGAAAATCTTAGTGATTTACTGGGTTATAAATTTTGGGTAAAGGATGGGGGAAAAACACATACTTTAGCAATGCCTGAACCGAATCCAAAAGAAATTGAGTATTATCAAAAATTGGATGATCTTGCGCGCCAGTTAAAAATAAAAATTGAACAAGAAGTCACGCCCCCATCCCATAAGATTGTTTTTCTTGCTTTAGTCTCAGCTGATCTAGAAGAGTATCGTAATGAAATAAAGCGTTATCTTGAACAACAAAATGTGCAAATATTACCGACGAAACGTTATTCATTGCTTGATAATGATTTTCAACAGCAATTAAAACAAGATTTAAAACAATGTAACTTATTTGTACAATTGTTGAGTGAAAAAATGGGTAACGATTGGCCCAAATTGCAATATAAATGTGTTAGTGCTATAGACGACTTGCCAATTCTTCAATGGCATGATAACACATTAGATTTAAACAAGGTGATCGATCCAGATCACAAAGATTTGTTGTCACAAAGCACCGTTATAGCCTCAACTTTGGTCGAATTTAAAAAACATATTTTTAATGACTTGAAAAAACCAGAAATATCCGAAGAACAAATCAAGAGAAAAGGCGAAAATGTGGTGTTTATTAATGCAGCACCAGATGATGTGTTATTAGCTGATCAAATAAAAGATTTTTTACAACACCATAATATTAGTTGTCGTTTACCTTTACCTTCAAATACTTCGACTAAACCAAAAAAGATACAACAAGATTTAGATAAGCGTTTATTACAATGTCATTCAGTTATTGTCGTTTACGATAATGCTACAGAACATTGGGTTTGTGAACAAGTGCGATATTGTCAACATATACAAGTTAAACGTACACAACCCTTTAAAATAGTGGCTGTGTATAACAAACTTTTTCCAAATCAACAACAACAACTTTTTCCAAATCAACAACAACAACTTTTGTCTTGTGGATTGCTCCTCAATATATTAGAATGCGTTACACCACAAAATAAAGATTGTTTGCCAAAATTTGTACAGATTTTAACAACATGAGCAATTTTCCCTATCCTGGTTTGCGTCCTTTCAAACGCGACGAAACCGATATTTTCTTTGGACGTAAGGAACTCTCCAATCAACTCATAGAAAAACTGGGTGACACCCATTTTCTGGCTGTCGTTGGACTTTCTGGTAGTGGTAAATCTTCACTGGTACGCACAGGCTTGTTGGCTGGTTTAGAAAGAGGGCTCCTGCCTAGTGCCGGCATACGTTGGCGTATTGCCGAATGTACGCCGAGTGATCGTCCATTTTTTCGTTTAGCAAATGCTTTATTAACAGACACCGCGTTAAAAAAAGAATATACCGCGCATTTTACTACTGATGATATTAGTGATGCAGAAATTCCTCGCTTTTTAGAAGCGCAATTACGTCGTGGTGCATTAAGTTTAAATGATATTTTAAAAGACTCACCTTTACCCACAAAGACTAATTTATTACTGGTTATTGATCAATTTGAAGAAATATTCCGCCACTATCAGCAAGGTGAGGTCAACAAATCCGCAGCGTTTATCGAGTTATTATTAGAAAGTAGCAAACATCCTGCCGTGTATGTCGTTATCACTATGCGCTCCGAGTTTATTGGCAATTGTGCATTGTTTCATGGTTTGCCAGAAGCAATTAACGAAGGCTTATTTCTTACACCTCGTTTGACTCGTGAGCAGTTGCGTCTCACGATTGAGGGACCTGCGAAAGTGTTTGGAGGTCAAGTAGAACCGGATTTAGTCAATCGCTTGCTCAATGAGCTGAATGCTAATATTGATGATAAAGGCGATACTTTAGATCGATTGCCAGTACTGCAACATGCGTTGATGCGGATGTGGACGTTGGCTAAAAAACCGCCGATTCTGACTTTAGAACATTACGAAAAAATAGGCGGATTAGCTAACGCTTTATCTCAACATGCCGATGAAGCCTACAACGATCTTTCATCAAGCCAACAAAAAATTGCCCAAATATTATTTTGTAGCCTCAGTGAGATCGGTAGCAAATACAGTGATACACGTCACCCAACTCCATTATCAGAAGTGGCTGCATTGGCTAATGTACCCGATTCACAAGTCGCCAACGTGGTGAAAAAATTTCAGGAGGGCCGTCGTCATTTCTTAATGCCCCCACTTTGCACTGATTTGAAACCTAATACGATGCTAGATATCAGCCATGAAAGTCTGATCCGTCAATGGCAACGTTTGCAAGAGTGGCTAAAACAAGAAACCGAAGCAGTAGAGACTTATCGCCGTTTAGAAGATAATGCCTCTCGTTGGAAAAAAAAACATGCAGAGTTGTGGTCCGGCGTAGATTTAGAAATTGCATTGAGATGGCGTAAACGTGAACAATCCACAGCGAACTGGGCAAAACGCTATGGTAAAAAGGGTGATAAACATTTTAAACTCGCTATGGATTTTTTAGAAGCGAGTGCCATAGAAAAGCAACGAGAACAAGAAAAAGAGCAACGAGAACAAGAGTACAAGTTAAATACGGAACGAAGAAAAAAGAAATTTGCAGTGATTTTTTCGATTCTGGCAATGGTGTTTTTAATTTTGGCAATAATATTGGCTGAATGGGCTATAATAGAAGGTCGACAAGCTGAAAAAGCACAAAAACAAGCTGAAAAAGCAAAAGAAAAACGTACATTAAGCTGGTTTGAATCACAACTGACTCATGCTGCACTTTCAACACAAGGCGAAGACTATGCGAGGGCGAAAAAAATATTAAGAGAAACCCGTAAGTTAGATTCTGAAATCAGTCCAGAACGTCTTCATACCCGTAATTTGTTAGTTCGCTTTAACCAAATAATGGGCGGTGCTTCGCAAAATGTGTATCAAGAAACGGGAACGCCGTTATCCGCAGTCGCTGCCAGCCCTGATGGTTCATTGTTAGCTGTGGCTGGCGAGAAGGGTACATTGTTTTTACTTAATCTTTGTTGGGGTTCTTCATTAGAGCAACGTTTACAAGAACATACTGAAAATGTAAAAGCAGTTGTTTTTCACCCACTTCCACAACAAGACAAACGGTTTGCCCGTGGCGAATGGCTTCTTGCCAGCGCAGGAGATGACAAACGTATTATTCTCTGGTCACAGAAGAATGATGGCACGCTAGATTTCGAGAAAAAAGATGAATGGGAAGCACCTGGAAAAGTCAAAGCTCTCGCTGTCAGTCTTGATGGTAAATACTTAGCCAGTGGTGGAACGGATAAGGATATCACCTTATGGGACGCTGAAACGGGTAACAAATTGCCATACAGTTTCAAAGGACATGAAGGAACTATTTCTGGTTTGGCTTTCAGTCCTGATGGTAAATACTTAGCCAGTGCTTCTTATGATAACACAGCCATTTTGTGGGATGTTAAAACGGGTAAAGTCTTACAGATATTAGATAAACATGACGATCATGTTCAAAAGGTGGCCTTTAGTTCAAACGGTAAATTATTAGCAACCAGTAGTAGTGATACAACAGTGCGTTTGTGGAAGGTCGATTTCGATTCAAAAAAGGTAGATTCAAAAGGAAAACGATTGCTTGTGTCACCATTGCATGTGTTACGTGGACATAAAAATACTGTATTTAGTGTGGGTTTTGTCGCAGAAGGACGCTATTTAGTCTCCGCAAGCCGGGATCGTACTCTACGACTGTGGGATACACAAACAGGCGTGACAATGCGGGTATTACAAGAGCATACTGCCAGTGTCAGTGGCATAGCGACTTTGGGGAAACATATATACAGTGCGAGCAATGACGGCTTGGTGATGCGTTGGAATTATGATTTACCTTATCAATATGAGGTGAATTTACCGAGCGAAAGCAAACCGGCTTCTACTGCGATTGCACCGGATGATGACCACGTTGCTGTTGGTTTTGCAGACGGCACATTGCGTTTATATGCTCTACCAAAATCTCGTTCAAAACCTCGCTTGGTATGGGAACAGGAAAAAGCACATACCGATTATATCCCAAACATCACCTTTAATCCTGAAGGGACTTTACTTGCGTCAGCCAGTTTTGACGGCACTGTGAAGTTGTGGCAAGTTAATTCCCATTCTAATAAAGGGGATAGATTACAAGAACAACAAACGTTTAGTCACCAAGATGCGGTCAATGCCGTTGCATTCTCTCCTGATGGTAAAAAACTGGCTACTGCGAGTTATTATAATGGGCAAATTGGTTTATTTACAGTGGGTACAAACCAAAAACGCTTTTTTAAGACGCATGAAGGGGAAAAACTTAATTCAGTGTCTTTTGATGAGACTGGAGAACAATTATTGAGTACCAGCGAACACAATGTACGCCTGTGGAATCTCAGTCGCTGGGAAAATGGTAAACCAGAACTATTGCAAGAGTACCCAAAATCATCAAAAGGAATCGCATGGTCTTCTTTCAGTCCCAACAGTCAGCAAATTGCCAGTGTCGGTAAAGATCAATTAGTACGCATTTACGACAGTACGAGCAAATACACTGAATACAATTTAGCGAAACATGATAATACCGTACTCCGTGTTATTTTCAGCCCCAACGGTCAACTGGCTGCGACTGTCAGTACCGATGCTACCCTACGTTTCTGGGATTTATACCCAAAAGGGGGTAGAGAACTGTTTGCTTTACGCTTACCCACAAAAATAAGTGGCTCTTCTTTATGGGACTTTGATTTCCGTTGCACGGAAACAAAGAAAACAAAGGAAACAAAAGATTGTTGGATAGCAGTACCTCTCACTATGGGTAAATTGATGTTGTATGATTTCCGTGGGATTGAGAAGGATAAAGAATCAACAACTGACTTCAGTCGTTTTTTCAATGCCGATGTTGTCACTGACAACGCAATAAAACGGGCGAATTGGGATAAAAATGCTTTAGATAAACGTGCATTTCCTTATATGCGTCCTCTCTTGAGCACCTATTGGAACCAAAACACGACAATAATTCAGTTTATTGGTCAACGAGAAGATGGCATGGACAAACTCAAAGGGAAAACCATTGCCAATGTTTACCACCATTCAGAATATGGTAAAGAAACCGTTTCCATGCTTGAAGCCCAAGCTAAAAAGTATGGTTTCACTCTCAAACATTTCCCGATAAAACCGCCTGTGTATAAACAAAAATCGACTTGGGAACAGATAAAGCGTCTCAACCCTGATTGGATTATCTTACGCGGCTGGGAAAAGATGATAGATACCGCCATTAAAGAAGCGCAAGGGATTGATTTTCCAGCAGTTCATATTGTTGGTGTCAAATGGAATCCTTCTCAAACAGAAAAGGAAGAAGCAGGAGAAGCGGCGAAAGGTTTTATTACGGCGAATTTAAATTCAAGTGGCGGTTTTGAGAAAAAGATTGAAGAGAACCGTAAATTTGTTGGTGACAAGAGTTCAATGGGTTCAATGGATTACACTCACTACATTCACGGTATTGTAACTCGCATTTTAAAGATCGAAGCCATTCGCACTGCCCAAGAAAAATTTGGTCATAAGCCGCTTACGGGTGAACAAGTTAGCTGGGGCTTAGAACACCTTAATTTGACTGAGAAGCGGATTAAAGAATTAGGGGCTGATGGCTTGATATCCCCGATAAAAACATCCTGTGCTGATCATGAAGGCGGTGGCGATGTGAAATTCCAACAATGGGATGGTAAAGAGTGGAACGTCATCAGTGATTGGATTACGCCTGACTATGCTCTGACTCGTCCGATGGTTGAAGAATCGGCTAAAAAATATGCGGATGAAAAAGATATTAGCCCTCGCGATTGTACCAAAGAATAGCGTAGGAGCCTGTCGTAAGCGATTTTCTGGAAACGTTAAAATAAACCAAGTTTCTTGAAGAAACTTGGTTTATCATAAGCGATTCCATTGATAATATTGACATCAGGAAACAGACTCTGTTTACTTTAGTATGTAAGAAAGGATTGGATCGAAGTGATGCTTGGTTTTAATCCATTCGAGGCTAAAGTTTTTTGAAGAAAAACTTTAGCCTCGAATATTGTCTCCAATCCTTGTCGTTAACGGTTTTAATCCCTTCTTATATACAATCCTTGTAGTTAGTGTCCATCCGGAAACGGCTTTAAAAATCCCAAAGCTGAAGCGTTTTCGAGGTTTAAGTTTTTTGAAGAAAAACTTAAACCTCGAACTCCAAACAACGGGCCTCTTGGAGTCCATTCGAGGTTTCAGTTTTTTGAAGACAAACTGAAGTCGAGGCTAACGTTTTTTTGAAAACGTTAGCCTCGACTCGAATGCTTTAGCTTTGGAGGTGTTTCCGGATGGACACTAGTTAGAGTGGCTTTAAGGTGGAGTAAAGTTTATAATTGACAGGTTTTTAAAACCTGTCATGTCTAAACTGTTGATTTAAAAAAGGTATGATGATGAGCCATGTTGAAAATGCCAATTTCTTGATAAAAGAACAAATTGTACAAACACTGAATGATTTGAGTGAGATAGAACTCAAAAAAGTGATTGAATATGTCTCATTTTTGAAGTTTCGTACCCGTCTCAAAGCGATATCACCACAACCGCCGGATGTTTCACAATGGGCTAACTTCTATGCCGAATTTGCAGAAGCAGATCGTCAACTGGCTGAGGATGGCATGGAAGAATATGCTAATGAATTACTGAAGGAGGATAAAAAATGACGGTTAAACGTGGTGATATTTGGTTAGCAGAACTTGATTCCACTTGTCAGTGATTCTGTGGCATTATGTTATCAACTTCGTGTACTAGATAAAACACGACTACGGCATAAACTTGGCGCTGTTACTCCACAGACTATAGCGGCTATTGAGACTTGTATGTTGTTTACATTAGCCATTACAGACATTTAAGCTTATTCTCGTTTCCCAATTCTATGTGATAATGCGAATTAAGAGTTGAATTTTTTTTTAAATGGAGTTCAAGGTTTTAGTTTTTTTGAAAAAAAAACTAAAACCTTGAACTCCAATACGCACAAAGCTGAAGCGTTGTATTCCAATACGCACAAACTCCAATACGCACAAAGCTGAAGCGTTGAATAAATGTCAGAGTAACATTATTTTTTCGAGGTTTTCGTTTTTCTTCAAAAAACGAAAACCTCGAATCCTGTGTGTTCGCCCTGGTGAATTTATTTATCTGAAAAACGATAGGTCGGGTTATACTTAACGCGGAAACAAACTGAACTTTTTTAAATGAGGCAGCCGTTGCACGAAAAATACTGTGCAACGGCCTACATAAAAGTTTAATCTGTGCGTCACATCAGTGATTTAAATTCAAGCCAAAATGAAAATCAATAAAATCAATTTAACCATTGGTAAAACTTTATCAATACAGCGTACCGGATGGGAGAGAAGTCAACATGATGCTTTAATTTATGCCTTTATTGATGAGGTAAAAAATCATCCTGATTATCAGTTGGCCAAATCGGGTCATTATGAAAACGCTGTTTTATTAGTACAATCTTTTATCAATGAGAATATTATTCTAAAATTAGACCACAACTATAAAAACCCGATTATTTTGCCAATTATGGCAGAAGAAAAACAGGGAAAAAATGCGATTCCAATGGGAATGGCTGATATTATAAATAGATATACTGGTTGGAAAGTTTCTGAAAATATATATCAAACCAATAAAGCAGGACATACTGGAGCAAATGGTTGGCATCGGATAACAACGCCTGCCCTATTTATGGGGGATGTTGTAATAGATGCTGAATATCTCATATTGGATGATTTTATTGGAATGGGTAGCACTCTTGCCAATGTCAAGAGTTTTATTGAAAATGCGGGCGCAAAAATTGCTGGTTTTGAGGTATTAACCGGCAAAATTAAATCATCTCAACTCTATCTTAGAAGTCAAACACTTGATAATTTAAGAGAAAAACATGGACAATTTGAAAAAGAATTTAAAGAAATCGTTAAATTCGACTATGAATATCTCACAGAATCAGAAGCTCGATATTTACTCCGGGCTAAAACTGTTGACCGAATCAGAAATCAACTCACTCGCTCAATTTGTAAAAATGACGGCAGAAAGGATTAACAAAAGACAAAGGTAAATGGGGAGTGGTTGTGCGATCATAAATAATTGTGGCCAGAGTTAAGTAGGTCGGGTTAGATGGCGCCGTAACCCGACACAGACAATTTCTTAGGTAAATGTCGGGTTACGTTATCACGCGACGCATGATAAGCTAACCCGACCTACCATACTAATCTGTGTAATCTTGTTCAAAAATAGTCTGAATCAGAATTAAAGAATTAAAGAATTTTCAGAATTCAGACCGTACAAAAAATTGAAAAATCAACGAACATGAAAACATTATCTATTCGACAAATACAAACGGAATTAGGGCAATTAGATAGTGTCCATCCGGAAACGGCTTTAAAAATCCCAAAGCTGAAGTGTTGGACTCCAATACGCACAAACTCCAATACGCACAAAGCTGAAGCGTTGAATAAATGTCAGAGTAACATTATTTTTTCGAGGTTTTCGTTTTTTGAAGAAAAACGAAAACCTCGAATCCTGTGTGTTCGCCCTTTAAGGAGAAAATTAATTTGAAACTAGCTGATCTGGTGGATAATGTTATTATTAACCCGCGTAAGCTAACGTATTATGCTTTAAATAGGGATTCACCAAAGGGAAAGCATAAAGCGATTTTGTTTGAGAAGTTATTGGGTTTTACCAAAGAAAACTATACCCATTTGCTTGACCAACTTGAAAAGAAATCTCTACCTGCTGAAATCACTTATCATAGTGAAGATCAATATGGAAAACGTTATACAGCAGAACTATTAATTGAAGGCATAGAGGCACAGCAAGAAATGGTAAAAACAGGTTGGTTAATACCCCCTGACGCAAAAGAAGCTCATTTAGTCACACTCTATGTTATAAAAACGAGGTAAATCAAATGCCAGAGATAGGTGATGTCGTTGAAATGATAGTCGATAAGCCAGAACGCAATTTATCGGTTGGTATTCAGGGTACTATCGTTCATTCTCATAACAACAATGCTTACGAAGTTGAATTGACTAATAAAGAGGGAGAAACACTTGATGTTTTTGCCCTCAATTCTGAAGAATTTGTGGTTGTTTGGCGGGCAGAAACGCAGGAATGGGTTCCCATTGCTGAACAAACAGTAGCCATTATCAAAGATTTACCTGATAATATTGCCAAGGAAGTATTAGATTTTGCTTGTTTTTTGTCTTTCAAACATCATTTGCACCCTCAAATAGCTGGATAGCTCATTTTATTGTCCAGAAGCGGAATTAATCATAGCCAGTATAGGATGGGTTATACCCATTTACGTTCCGAAGCCTATTCACCAAATATTTCCGATAAGCCTACGTCAGACGATTAGAGCAGCAGCAGTAGTTAGCTAGAAAATAAGTATAGCATTTCCCTTTTGAGTTAAGTACATATCTTGTAGGGGCAATCCTTTATGGTTGCCCTTTTTTGTATTTCACCAAAACGAAAAACGCTATAACTACTCCGTTTTAAAGTGTTTTCGAGGTTTTAGTTTTCAAAAAAACTAAAACCTCGAACTCCAATACGCACAAAGCTGAAGCGTTGTACTCCAATACGCACAAACTCCAATACGCACAAAGACAATTTATTAGGTAAATGTCGGGTGACGTTATCACGCGACGCTTGATAAGCTAACCCGACCTACCATACTTGACGTACATAACAAACTGCACAACGATAGGCGGATTTTAAATAACCGGTTTTCACCAATGAAATCACCGGATTCCACGTTTTCAGAAGCATTTTTTTAATAAAAATGGCAATCAAAAAAATCGGTTTTTAACCGTTTAAATGCGAATAACCGTTTGCAACACTAGACCTGGTTCCTATAAATAGATATACTCAATAATTCATTTATTATTGAGTAAACCGGTTATGAAAAATACGGAAAGCATTTTTGGGTTTTTGAACCCAACAGAGAACACGTTGAAACGTTTTCAAGTGTTTTCGAGGTTTCCGTTTTTTGAAAAAAAACGGAAACCTCGAAATGATGTCTTAGCAAAAGATAACGCCCGGCTTGAATTAGGGATATGTGCCATCCAGAACGAGTCTATTCAATATCAATGCTCATTCAATGTGCAGGCGTTATTAAACTGGCAGAGACTACCCCTCGGCAGTTTGGGTATTGCTTTTTTTCGCCCTTCCCCTCTTTTTTTACCTCAAGACGGTGTGATGCCCTTATATTCAATAGGGTCTCTTGCAATGGCGTGCTTCGGCGTTGTTGATAATCTCTCTGAAATACAGGAGAAATTGATTTCTGATGGGCATCTGTTTTATACCCAAAATAATATGTTCGAGGTTTAAGTTTTTTGAAGAAAAACTTAAACCTCGAACAGAAACGCTTTCGTTGCTGTTTCACCATTATTTAGAAACCGATTCTCTTTCACCGATTGAGGCCATGCAAAAGATAATGACCAAATTGAAGGGGCAATTTGCCCTGATGGTATTGGTGACGAAAGGGAAATGGTTGATGGTGGGATGTCGTGATTATCCCTTAGCGGTGGGCAAGATGAGGAATGACGAGACTGTCTATTTCTGTACGGATACCAAGACATTGACTCAATTTTTTCCGTCAATATCTTTAGTCTTCAGGAGTCCAAAACCGATGATATTTTGTGGCACACCGCTTCAATCCGATATTGAGATTTTTTCGCCAGATTCTCTTTAGCGTGTCGGTTGGAGTTCGTCTCGAACTTTAATTTCTTGTTTTTAGACTTGACAGGTTGTTGAAACCTGTCAGGTCTTTTTTAGAACTGCCCATGATCGAGTATTACTGATGTACAAACACCATAAATCACGTCGTTCAGTCAACTATGATGCCAAATTAATATTAAGTAGTTTCACCTTATTATTACTGGGTTTAGTTTTGCTCGCTTCTGCTTCTATTAATATGGCCCAAACTCAATTTGGTGAACCACTATATTATTTTTGGCGACAATTAGCTTATAGCAGCGTTGGAGTCACGTTAGCGTTTATTATCATTTTTATGCCAGTCAAATTTTGGCAACGCCTGAGTGTACCATTATTGTTTTTAGGAATGGGTTTATTGATATTGGTACTTATCCCAGGTATAGGTTATGAAGTCAATGGAAGTATGCGATGGATAAAATTTGGGGGTATTCATTTTCAGCCTTCAGAGCCGATGAAATTGTTTATGATTTTATATTTGGCAGGCTATTTGATGCGCCGTTCTGAAGAAGTGCGTGAAACGTTAAGTGGTTTTCTTAAACCTATCATCATTGTCTGCTTAATCACTTGCTTATTATTATTAGAGCCAGATTATGGTGCCATTGTGGTTTTATTTGCCACCGTATTGGGTATGTTATTTTTAGCAGGTGTACCGATGCGCCAATTTTTCTTATGGGTGTTCATCGTTGCGCTTGTATTAGGTTTACTGATTGTCTTTACTCCTTATCGTATGCAACGGTTGACGACATTTCTCAATCCATGGGCTGATCCATTTAATAGCGGATTTCAATTGACACAAGCATTGATTGCCATCGGGCGTGGAGAATTATTTGGTGTAGGATTAGGAAATTCTGTACAAAAATTGGCTTATTTACCGGAAGCCCATACCGATTTTCTTTTTGCCATTCTCGCTGAAGAATTGGGGTTAGTTGGTGTTATTTTTGTCATTGGCTTGTTTAGTTTTATCGTTTTACGAGCGTTTACGATTGCGATTCGCACGGAGCGAGAAGGGTTAGATTATGCGTCTCATCTGGCTTATGGTATTGGTTTAATGATTGGATTACAGACGAGTATCAATTTAGGAGTAAATATGGGATTACTGCCAACAAAAGGGTTGACTTTACCCCTGATGAGTTATGGCGGTTCAAGTATGGTCATCACTTGTATTATGTTAGCATTGTTATTGCGCATTGATTATGAAACACGTTATATGCGAATTAATAAGGTGAAAGATGAATGGTGAATGATTAACTGATGTTACGCAAGGTGTTTCCAAGTTCCACCGATTTCATCGGTGGC
>JAOZSV010000135.1 GCA_029939505.1 Thiotrichaceae bacterium
TTTTAGTTTTTTTTCAAAAAACTAAAACCTCGAAAACGCTTTAGCTTTGTCAATCAAAAAACGCCCAAAGCTGAAGCGTTGGACTCCATTTTTCACTCTTAATTCGCATGATGAATGATGAATGGTAAATGGTGAATGATGAATGGTAAATGGTGAATGATGAATGCGAATTAAGAGTTGAAACTCCATTGAAAATAAAATGGAGTTCGAGGTTTTAGTTTTTTTTCAAAAAACTAAAACCTCGAAAACGCTTTAGCTTTGTCAATCCGTCCAAAAAACGCCCAAAGCTGAAGCGTTGGACTCCATTTTTCACTCTTAATTCACATGATGAATGATGAATGATAAATGATGAATGAATGATAAATAATGAATTAAATCAATCATTTAAAGAAAAAATTTAGACATTCACAATTCCAAGCTGAGCCTGCTTTAGCTGAGTAGTTACCATTGAACAACAATTAATTCTGATTGATAACAGCCCGTCCACGAGGACCTTGAAAATACCTTTGTAGCCAAGCATGATCAAGGGTTATCAATTCGCGTATTGGTGCTACCCTATAAACACACTTATCAGATAATACAGCCACACGATCAGTGACTTTCCATAATAAATCTAAATCATGGGTAACAATGACAATTGTCAACCCCAAAGATTCTTTTAAGCTTATCACAAGCTCATCAAATGCACCCGCGCCTATCGGATCTAAACCCGCCGTTGGCTCATCTAAAAATAAAATATCAGGATCCAAAGCAAGGGCGCGTGCAACGGCAACACGTTTAATCATACCACCACTCAGTTGAGAAGGATATTTATCCCCTGTATTGTTTGGTAAACCAACTAAAGCAATTTTAAAAGCCACTATTTCTTGAATGAAGCGTTGACTTAATTGTGTATGTTCACGCAAGGGTACAGCAATATTTTCAGCAACAGTTAAAGAGCTAAATAACGCGCCATGTTGAAACATCATACCACAGTGGCGACGCAACCATAAAGATTGCTTATGATTAAGATTCAATACTTCTTGCCCAAATACCTTGATTGAACCTGCAACTGGTTTTTCTAATAAGATAATTTCACGCAGTAGAGTAGATTTTCCTGCACCACTATCTCCAATTAAGGCGAGAATTTCACTGCGTTGTATTTTGAGTGCTAATTTATCATGAATAATCGCAGAGCCAAATTCTGTGCGTAAATTATTAATTTCTATAACAGGTTCAGTAAACATGATGGTATTATTATCATTTCAATATTTAAGAGGTTTAAGAAACCTTTGAAATGCGAATTAAGAGTTGAAATTTTTTTGAAAATGGATATTGAGGTTTTCGTTTTTTAAAAAAAAATATCGAATGCTTTAGCTTTGTCAGTCCACCCAAAGCTGAAGCGTTGGACTCCTATTTTTGAACAGGATGAAAAAATCGCTGATATTTATATTTAAATAATTGATTTTATTCATTATTTCAACATATCAATTACTATATGTATAAAAAACACATTTTTAAAATATTACTATTTTTTTGTGGAATCAGTTTCTTAACCGTTTGGTTTCTTATTTATCATTATGTGCATGAAAAAAACCAAAGCGTGCAAATCGCTAAAAACCATGCCCAACAAGAAACGCTACAAGCAGCACAACAAATCGATCAGTTGCTCAATGAGCTTTCATCAATTGCTCATGTTATCGCAGATGAAATTAGTTCTGGACAATTAAAAAGGGAAAATATTTTAAACCGGTTGAAAAATCTATTAAAAACCACTCCCAATCTGTTCGGAATTGGGGTTGCTTTTATTCCTTATGTTAATAATCCACAAATACGACAACTTTCGCCTTATTATGTCAATAGAAAAGGCGGAAGGCAACCTAAACAAGAGTTATTACAAGTATTTACCGTCCCTATCACTTATTTTGACAGGAGCAAACAAAGCAAAATTATCACGGGTGTTGTTTTTATAGATTATCCATTAAACAAGATAAAAGCATTAATGGCTTCCTTAAAATTGGGGAGAAATGGCTATGGATTTATTCTATCTAAAAAAGGTGTTTTTATTGCACATCCAATTGATGATTATGTTAAAAATTACAAAACGATATTCAACTTAGCTGAATCATACCACGATCACACACTTTGGCGTTTAGGGGAAAAAGCTATTAATGGTGAAAGTGGTGCGATAAATTATATTGACAGAATGACAGGGCAATCAGCATGGATATTTTACCAATTTATTCCTTCTACGCATTGGTCAATGGGAGTCGTTTTTTTTAATAAAGAAGTTTTAGAAACGACTTATTTACGACGACAACTGATTTGGATATGTATTGCCACCGTTTTTTTTCTGATCTTATTATCAATAATTCTGTTTCGAGCCGATAAAGGAAATAATATCAATCTTTGGAAAGTCGTCTATTCTTCCACGATGATATTAATGGGTGGAGTCAGTTATTTATGGTATCTCACACAAACTGCGCCATTTCATAAAGAAGTTGGAAGTACCATGATTGTAGATCAAGTTGGTTTACAACAGTTTCTAAGTACCCTGTCTGATAAAAATTCCCTTCAAAAATCGTCACTGATTTATGTACCTACTGGTGTTTTTATTGATTCTATCGCCTTTTTAGATCATAATATTGTCAATTTTTCGGGTTATATTTGGCAAAAATACGTCAGTAATACCCACGACAACTTATCTCGTGGTTTTATTCTGCCAGAAGCTAAAACGAGTAAAATAGTAGAAACTTATCACATCACTCAAAATAATACCGAAATTATTGGTTGGCACTTTCAAGCGAGAGTACCTCATCAATTTGATTTTAGCAAATATCCTTTCGATAGAAGGGAACTCAAATTACGGATAGCGCATAAAGATTTTGATAAAAATGTTATTCTAACACCTGATTTAGCAGCTTATGGGGTGACTAATCCCTCTGCTCGTTCTGGAATCAAACGTGAAGTGGTTTTGTCTGGCTGGTTAGTCTTAAAAAGTTTTTTTAATTATCAGCACCGCTATGAAAATACCAATTTAGGCATTGAAGGTTATCTTGGACACCGTAATTTTTCTCATCTTCATTTCAAAATCTTAGTCAAAAGAAAGTTTTTAGCCCCTTTTCTGAGTAATATATTACCCCTTTTCATCGCCACAGCACTATTGTTCGCTCTTCAAATGTGGTTAGGGAAAACGACAACATTTATCCGCTCATTAAATGGACTATTTTTCGGGATACTACTCGCCCATATTAGACTAAGGGGAACGCTAAGAACACCAGAAATTGTCTATATTGAATATTTTTACTTGATCATCTATTGTAGTCTTTTAATCACCACCATTAGTTTTTTTCTTTTTGAATATAAAGTCCATATTAGTTATTACCGCAAAGGGCTTATATTAAAACTACTTTTTTGGCCTATAATCGTAGTTAGCTCGTTTGTCATTACAGTCGTTGTATTTTATGTTTAATTAACTAAAAGAGAACCCATAATGAAATATCGTTCTTTATTTATATCCGCGTTGCTTATCAACTTAACCTTATTTACTATTGGTATTGCAGTAGAAGTTGACGTTAAAATGACTTCCAACAGCGAATCTGTTAAGAAACAGAATGGTGGGGCAGAAGTTGAGGTCATTTCTGATTATGTAAAACAGGATTGTGAAGTTGACGTGAACCCTGATACCAAATGTGTAAAGAAGGTACAGAAACCGGTTGGTGTAATCGAACGTGAAGACGCAAAAGTAATCCTTGACATTGAAACGGTGCAAAAACTAAATGAGAATACAGATAGTATTGTTACAAGCACAGACGGCGTTAACATTACCACAGAAATTGAATCAGTAACGGTAATGCACAATGGTAAAGAAGTGGTGATTAAACGTAATCAAGACGAAAATCATACGATTAACCCTGAATTTTCCAAAACATCACGTTCTTGCCCACCTTTTTGTATTACCCCAATGAATTTGGCACCTAGTATTGAAACCATTGCTGAATTGGAAGTGCTTGATTACCTGAAAAAAGTGAGTAGTGGTGACAACTCCATTTTGGTAATTGACTCACGCACACCTGAATGGATCATTAAAGGCTCAATTCCAGGCGCGGTTAATATTCCTTGGGATGTTTTCAGTGGAACTAGCACGCCCATCATTAATAAACTCTTGGAAGAACAACTTGGTGTTAAGATAAGCGATACAACTAAAAATGAAGAACAACTTGTTGTTAATGAAGAACAACTTGTTGTTAATGAAGAACAACTTGCTATTAAAGTGAATGATAAAACTAAAGATTTTGAGAATGCTAAAATATTGATTTTGTTTTGCAATGGCCCTTGGTCTCCTCAATCACCCAGCAATATTGAGACATTACTCGGATTTGGTTATCCGCCGGAAAAACTAAAATGGTATCGCGGCGGTATGCAAGCCTGGGAATCATTCGGTCTGACGACAGTAACAGATATTTCAATGCCATGGCTTGGTCTTTAAGATGTTTTTCTTCAAAAGCCTCTAATTTTTTTGAATCAACGTTCGTTGTTCAAGTTTTTTGAAGAAAAACTTTAGTCAAAGTTTCCGTTTTTTTTTAAGCGGAAACCTCGACTCTCGAACTCATTATGAAAAATACTATATTCTACGTGATAATATCGGTTATTTTAATTGTTTTATATACCATTTATGGTGCGACAAAAAGACGTAACGAACTCTTTGATAAAAACAAACAGGAAGAGATTTATCAAACTAAGCAGAATCTCAAAAACTTTGTAGATGTCGCCTACTCAATCATCGATTCCAACTATAAAAATTCGATGGATAAAAATTATTTAGAAAAACACTATGGAGATCGTTTGAAAAACATTATTGATGTTGCAGAAACGATCCTCAAATCAAAAGTTGAAAAGGTTGAAAATGGAAAACTCACTCTCGCTGAAGCTCAGGCAGAAGCAATAGAAATCATTCAAAATATCAGATATAATAATAATCAGGGATATATTTGGATCAATGATACCACGCAGCCTTATCCCAAGATGATTATGCACCCAACGATGCCATCACTGAATGCTCAAATTATGGATGATCCGAAATACAATTGTGCGATGGGTAAAGAACAAAATCTTTTTATTGCGTTTGTTGAAATGGCTCAAAAACCGGGGGGAGGCTTTGTGGATTATTTATGGCCTAAATCCACAAATAAGGACTTAACGACTGAGGTGCCTAAATTATCTTATGTCAGAACCTTTCCAGCGTGGAATTGGATCATTGGCACTGACTTCTATATTCAAGATGCGATTTTGGATGGTATGGAGCAAAGCAAAGAAGAACTTCGACATATGAGATACGACAATGGTATTGGATTCTTTTGGATAAATAACACAGATGAATCTTTTCCAATGTTTTATATGTACCCCATTGGCTCATCAATTGAAAATATTGTATTAGCCGGTGGGCAACTTGACAAACTTGGGAATGTGATTAAATCTTTTATCCGCATTTGCAAACAAAAAGGCAATGGCTATGTGAACTACACTTGGGATAAGCCTACTCTAAAAACGCCTATAAAGGATGTACCTAAACTCTCTTATGTCAAATTATATGAACCTTTGGGTTGGATAATAGGCACAGGCGTTTATATCGATGATATAGATAAAACCATTGCAAGACAAAAAAAATTTTTTTATCAACAAATTAAATTGTTGATAATCAATGTGTTAGTCGCATCTATCCTTCTTATTATTTTGATTAGCATACTGCACCATGTGGTCGAGAAATATTTTTCAAAACCTGCGGTAGTGGATAGCAAGTCTGTGAAAAAAGAAACAGTAACGACTCCAAACCCGCCACAGCAAGTCGGTATTAATATTAATGAAAGCCTAAAATTTGCCCAAGAAATCAGTAAAATCATTCTTGCAGAACAAACCAAGTTATTAGCTTATGCGATAAGCATTCAAGCGAATAAAGCGGCGAAGAACACTGATGGCACTGAAATTGCTAGTAATGAAGTGGAGCAATTAGCCGAAAAAGTCCATTATAGTGTGACCAATTTTCAAGAAAAAATGGCTGAGAAAATCCAAAAATTTCGTAATTGAAATTGTAACTACTCCGCCTTGAAATGCGAATGAATGGAGTTCCTCAAACTCCAATTTTAACTTTTAATTCTTGTAACTACTCAGGGCAACCACAAGGGATTGCCCCTACATCAGAATATTTTCGTCACTCGACATAAGAATCTGGTTGTAGGGGCAATCCTTTATGGTTGCCCTGAGTAGTTACAAATTCTTTAGTAAAAATAGAAAATCAAAGCGGAATAGCGATGAAAAATGCTATAATATGAATCAAGAATTGAAAGCCCCATTAAAAAAATTAATTTTTAACTATTTGATTTTAAACTCATTTATTCAAAATCCATTCACCTCCATAATTAAATCATTGAACATTTGGCATTTTAAACAAGCAGCGCGTACCCTTACAGCAGGGGGTATTATTGCCTATCCGACTGAAGCCGTGTATGGGCTAGGCTGTGCTCCGCTTAATGAAAAAGCAGTCGCCCGTTTATTGGCACTGAAACAACGCCCTTGGCAGAAAGGTTTGATTTTAATTGCCGCTGATTATGCGCAATTGACTCCTTTCCTTGAACCTTTAACCCCTTTGCTGGAAAAAAGAGTATTTGCCGTTTGGCCAAGGGCAATAACGTGGTTATTGCCAGCTAAATCTGATGTACCACATTGGCTACGTGGTCAATCAAGCAAACTTGCTATACGAGTGACGGCGCATCCACAAGCGGCCATGTTATGTTCATACTGGGGCGGTGCATTGGTTTCTACCAGTGCTAATATAAGTGGTCAGGCGGCGGCTAGAACGGCTTTTAAAGTACGACGTGCATTTTGCGGCACGCTTGATTATATTTTACCAGGATATGTGGGCGAACAACAACGTCCTAGCGAAATTCGTGATGCCCTGAGTAATACAGTGTTGCGTTTTTAAACACACATCCATTCAATCGAAAATAAATATGAAAACATCAACTAAACAATTATCTACAAAACATTTATGGCTACGCTATGGATTAGTCGGCCTGATTTTTTGCATATTGAGCGTGGTCACAATAAGTGCATTCAAAATAACACACACTTTTGAAAAACGACGCATAGAAAGTGAAGCTGAACGTTTGATCAGCAGCAAGATGGCTAGTTTACAGCGCAGCCTTGATCTGACGTTAGAATCCATTCAAGCTATGGGGGCTTATATCGGTGCTTCAGCTTATGTCAGGCCAGAAAGTTTTAAACAATACGCCAAAGAAATGCGCCAAAGTCGTCAGGGCGTTGCAACAGTGGCTTGGATACCTCAGATACTCAAGGCTGATCAAAGAATGTTTATGATGACCATCCATAGACAACAAGGTTTTGCGGATTTTGCGATGACAGAACTCTCAAGCAACGGCAAAAAAGTCCCCGTCTCGCAGCAACGAGAACGGTATTTCCCACTGACTTATGGAGAACCGTTTGAAGATTTGACTTCAATGTCTGGACTGGATATGGGTAGCCAAACGGACTGGTTAAAAGCGATAGAACAAGCGCGCGATAAGGGAGTGCCTGTTGCCACGAAAGCCTTTCCATACGACAAAGGAAAACCGTTTCAAATTGGTATTTTTCAACCCGTTTATTACTCTGGTTTACCTAACAAACTGGCTGCCCGTCGTGCTAATTTACGCGGTTTCATTTTTGTGACTGTGGAACTACATCACATTATTAACCAAGCACTTGGGAATTTAATGATCAAAAATTTCACCTTGCAACTCACTCAGACAGATGTTAAAGATTTGACGGTATCCAGCAAGCCGTTGGAAAATAAAAGTCCTGTAGAAACACATTTTGTTATTTATCTCATGCGGAACCTCCAGTATTGGTTATCATTACCACTTCATAAGTCACCACAGTCCGTCTCCACAACTTTGACTATTGCAGGACAAACTTGGTCAGTGGACTTGACACCAAATACAGAATTTACGATAGCACAAAGTGCTTGGGGAGTACTGGCAGGTGGTTCGTTGCTCACCTTACTATTCGTCGCTTATTTGTTGATGCTAATAGGGCGCACGGCTCGTATTGAGCGCATGGTTGCTGAACGCACATTGGAATTGGAAGAATCAGAAGCTTATTTAGTTCAATCGGAAAAAATGGCTTCCATTGGACAAATGGTGGCAGGAATTGTGCATGAAATTAACACCCCGTTGGCTTATGTCAGAAGTAGCGTTGAATTGACCAAGGGACATATTTCTGAGATAACAGAGGCACTTGCGGCTTATGAAAAACTCGGCACACAACTCAAATCTGATGGCCATACAGAGATAAGCGAAAAACAATTAGATACTGCTATGGCTATGCTTCATTCTTTGCAAGAAGATGAAACGCTGGAAGAAGCCCAATTATTATTGGATAATGGCATCAGCGGCCTTGATAAAATATCCAATTTAGTTAAAAATTTAAAAGATTTCAGTCGGTTAGATAGAGCTACTTCGGCTGAACATGATGTTAATAAAGGTTTAGATGATGCCCTGACAATGGTCAACCACATGCTTCATAACAAGATACAAATGGTCAAGCATTATGGAGAAGTGCCACATATTATGTGTTCACCTGCACAGCTTAACCAGGTGTTTTTGAATTTGTTGGTGAATGCGATTCATGCGATTGAATCGGTAAAGGACGGGGTTATTGAATTAACAACAGAACTCGTTGCTCAACAGGTCAATGTATCTATTAAAGATAATGGCAATGGTATTTCTGAAGAAAACTTAGCGCGTATTTTTGAACCTTTTTTTACAACCAAAAGGAGTGGCAAAGGTACAGGATTAGGGCTTGCTATTGCCTATAAGATTATTAAGGAACATCAAGGTGAATTAATGGTTGAGTCACAAGTTGGGCGAGGTAGCCAGTTTACGGTTTCTTTGCCGATTAAACAGTAATGCGAATTAAAGGTTAAAATTAAAGGTTAAGATTGGAGTTCGAGGTTTAAGCTATGTAGGTCGGGTTACTTTGCGTCGCAAAAAAAGCTAACCCGACCTACATGACTCCAATACGCACAAAGCTGAAGCGTTTTCGATTCGAGGTTCAAGTTTTTTTTACTGAAAAAAACTTGAACCTCGAATTTAGTTTTTTTTTCAAAAAAACTAAAACCTCGAACTCCATTCGAGGCTAAAGTTTTTTTAAAGAAAAAACTTTAGCCTCGAACACATTTCAAGGCTGAGTAGTTACGATAAATTTACAAATCACTAATTATAAATTATGAATTATGAATTATAAATTATAAATGAGCAAAATTAGCGGAGAAAAATCATTATGACGAAAAAGTTAAACATATTATTTGTAGATGATGAGAAACAAATTCTCATTCCCTTGAAAGCAATGTTTAAAAAAATTTTTAACGTAAAGACAGCTATCAGTGGACCCGACGCACTTGAGATTATTCGTAGCAATTCAATTCAAATTATAGTCAGTGATCAACGTATGCCGGAAATGCGGGGAATTGAGTTGCTGAAATTGGTTAAAGAAATTTCCCCTTCTACTGTGCGTATTTTGCTAACAGGCTATGCCGATCTTAATGCTGTTGTGGAATCTGTCAATACGGGTGAAATTTTTCGCTTTATAGAAAAACCTTGGAATAATGAACGCCTTAGAAATACTATTGATATTGCAGCTAAGATTTCATTAACACAAGCAGAAAACAAGCATGATATGGAATTATCTTCTGATATATCATCTCAAGTGGGTATATTAGTGGTTGATGATACGCTTGATATTTTTACGACAATTCACCATTCATTTGGACATCAACATAATGTTTATTCTGCCAAAAGTATACAAGAAACGCTAAAGATTTTAGAGGTTCAAGACATTGCTGTCCTCCTCACGGATACTGTGGTGCAAGGTGAGGAAATGAATACCCTTATTCATGTGTTAAAAGAAACTTATCCATTAACACTTGTCATCGTTCTTACAACCCAAGCTGATGCACATTTAGTTGTACGTCTGATTAATGAAGGCCAAATATTTCGTTACCTGCCCAAACCTGTGGAAAGCCATTTACTTGAATTTAGTATTAATGCAGCACTTAAACGCTATGCCCAATTTCGGCAGGAACCTTCATTGTTAGAAAGTCAACAAGTTGAAAAAACTTATAATGAAACGCCTGAATTAAAAGGAAAAGTGGCAATGTTTAAAAATAAATTGAAGTCTTTGCAAGAACGGTTGAAAAATTTTTGGCTTTAGAATAGCTCACTTATTGATACTTGATGTTCAAGTTTTTGACCAAAGACAATTCTTATCATTAGGGTTTAGCTTTAAAAAAAACTTGATCATCAAGTGATATTGTTATTTTTGAACTCAGCATGGAGTATACTGAATTTTTTGGTTTCAAAATGTGCCACTTTTGTCATCGGCAATTTATCGCTTTCCATCTGGTATGGACAATAGACTAGTTCCTTAATAAGCGTAAACCATTGAAAATTATTTAAATATAAATTTCATACAAATCAATAATTTAGCTTATTAAGAACCTGTTTAATTAACAAATAACTGACTGAGTAACGGGATGAACATCACAACTTCTAAACAAAATACACTGCTCATTGTAGATGACGAACCTATTAATTTGAATCTACTTATGAGCTATTTAGAGGATCGCTATGATGTGCGAGTAGCCCAAAATGGCGAAGAAGCCTTAATAGAAGCAAACCAGACTAAACCAGACCTCATTTTAATGGATGTGAGGATGCCAAAATTGGACGGCTTTGAAGCTTGCCGCCGTTTAAAGGCTAACAGGGAAACTAACGATATCCCTGTGATTTTTATGACGGCACTGGTTGATACGGGAGATAAGGTAAAAGGCTTTGAAGCAGGTGCTGTTGACTACGTCACAAAGCCAATTCAGTACAAAGAAATGTTAGCCCGTATTAACGCACATTTGAGTTTAAGGAATTTACAAATCGTTCTTGAGCAACAAAATACGGCGATTGAACAAAAAAATCTTGAGTTACAAAGACAAAATCTGGAATTGGATGCACTGGCTCAGATCGTGGTTAGCGATTTAAAAAAACCTTTAGTGAGACAGGCTGGCTTTACTAATCTGCTTATGAAAGAACTATCTGTTTTGCAGAATAAGGAGCCACTCAATTTTTTACAAGAAATTGAACAGTCCAGACAAAAAATGGCTGATGTCGTTGATAATATGGTTTTGTTAGCAAATGTACGCACTCAAGAGGTGGTTATGGATGCACCTGATATGGGGGCTATTATTGCACAAGTGCGACATCGTTTGACCCATAGGATTGATAAATTTCAAGGCAAAATTGTGGCACAGAAAACGTGGCCTATTGTTTGGGGATATTCGCCTTGGCTTGAAGAAGTTTGGACAACTTATATTAGTAATGCCTTAGAATACGGGGGTACGCCGCCTAGAATTGAGTTGGGAGCAAGCCCTGACGAAAATGATCAGATACGCTTTTGGGTGTGTGATAACGGACCAGGGTTCACGGCTAAACAAAAAAATCACTTATTTGTCTCCCTGAGCCAATTTGATAAAATCGATACACTTGAAAAAAGTTATTGTTTGAAATTATCCATTGTACAAATGGTGATCGAGAAATGTGGGGGAAAAGTGGGTGTAGAAACTCAAGTAGGGCGAGGAAGTACTTTTTATTTTACATTACCAGGTATAGGTTAAAATTCAGGAGAGTGCCAATAAACTCTTGATTTTATTAAAAATAATTTTAAATTCACTTTTTATTTTTAGACTGAACAGGTTTTTAAAACCTGTCAGTCGTTTTCTGAAAAAAATGCGAGTATTAATTCAAGAAATTAATATTATTAGAAATCATATTTTAAAATTTGATAAAGAGGCTCAAGTTTATCTTTTTGGCTCTCGTGTCGATGATAATAAAAAAGGGGGTGATATTGATATTTTAATTCTTTCTGATTTGATAAAAAAAGATGATTTCATAAAAATAGAAAATCTTATCTTTCAACAAATAGATGAACAAAAAATTGATTTTGTCGTTTCTAAAAAAAATATCACTGATAATTTTATTAAAATGATTTTATCTAAAAATGTAATTAACTTATGTCAGAACTAGAAATAAAGTATTTAATTGAATTATTACTCCAGTTAAAACGGGCTAAGAAAACTTTAGAGTATTCTTATGAAATATGCAAAAATTTCGGTGAAAAAGATTTTTACACACAAGAGGAAGAGGATAGATTTGAAGCGTTCACTTCTAAATTTGCGCGTCTGAGTGATTTAATTTTAAAGAAAGCAATAAAAACGATTAATATTCTTGATTTAGACGAACCAGCAAAAACAATGAGAGATGCTATTGCTAGAGCAGAAAAAAAAGGGTTAATTGCTGAAGAATTTAAATTTATTGAAATTAGAAAAAAACGTAATGAAATTGCTCATGAATATATTGCAAATGATGAAGAACTTATTAATATTTATAAATATGTTTTAAATAATTGTCAGTATCTTTTTGATTCAGTAGATAAAATTGAAAATTATACTCAAAAATTTCTTGATTAAAAGTCAGATAAGCGTTGGACTCCAATTTTAACTCTTAATTCGCATAAACAATTGAAAATGGTGAATTGTGTGTTATAATTTCTCATCTATGTAGGGGATATTTTTTCATAAGTATTTGAATTTTAATAAATTAAACGTAAATTAGCTTTACAAACACCTGTTCACTACAAAGATTCGTTAATTTCTTTTCAACCAAATAAGGAGTGATAATGCCAAAAACGATATTAAAATTTGTACCCTATTCCGTATTATCAGTGCTACTTTTACTACAAGTAGCCACTGTGAGTGCTGAACTAATTACTCCCAGTCATATTTATCAAGTGACGGAGGATATCCTCTCAGAAATTGATATTTTGCGGGAATCTATCGGCGTGGACGATGAACCGAAAGAACCTGAACCACAACGGAGCAAATCGCCTATCCATGTCTATAGTAAAGGACTGGAGGTTTTGGAAAAAATTTCCAAGGCAGAACGTAAATTGGGCATGTTTCCGACGGAAGTGGGTGAAATACCATTGAGAGAGATTAAGCCAGAAGATGCGCTTGATATCAGCAAAAAAATTCTGCTGCAATTGCAGAGCATGAAGGAACAATTATACATCAAAGATCAGATCGAAGCAGCGCAAATTGTGGGGGGCAAAATGTATGCTCAGGTTTATGAAAACCTGTGGTTGGCTTCCTATATGCTGGATGGTTTAACACCGCCTATTAAGTCCAAAGATGTTTTTCGCAATCTCCAATATTTGGAGAATGAATTGCGTTTGATTGCGACTAATCTTGGTGTGTCTCCTGAATTAAAAGCACCCGAGGTGAAGGGGCGTAAGAGGCTTAAAGAAGTTGGTCAGCAAGCACTTCTCGCACTGTATAAAGTGAGCGATTTAGAAAACAGATTTTCTGGAATGACGGCGGCGAGTGTGCCAAATATTACTTTAGTGCGTATTAGTTCATCGGATATTTATGATCTCACCAATATATTGATGGCTGAGATGGTTAGGATTAAAGTCCATTTAAAAATTGATTTACCGCGTGGTAGTCAGCCGACACCAGGGCGCGTGAGAACCAATGAGGTATTTGAAAAAATGCGGTTAGTGGTTATCAATTTGGAAAAAATTATCAAGGTTGTTGCTGAAAAAAACAAGTAAAGAATGAGGCTTTAATAACTTTCGAGGTTTTAGTTTTGTGAAAAAAAACTAAAACCTCGTCGTGTATTATTCAATTCTCATTCCTAAATCAGTCAACATAAGTTTTTTGTAACTACTCAGCGGTTAGCCTTGAAATCAATTTCAAGGCGAAAAGCATTCGAGGTTTTCGTTTTTTGAAAATCAAACATCGAATAGTCTGCTAAGGCAGACTAATTAAATCACTGATGTTACGCAAAGCTATTCTATTCGAGCTTAGAAATCCGATTTTTGAAAAAAATCGGATT
>JAOZSV010000481.1 GCA_029939505.1 Thiotrichaceae bacterium
TCACTCTTTTCCCGTCTGCACAAACCGAGGAAACACCGTCACCCCCGTTGCATCATCCGTATAATCAACCTCAAACCGTTGGCGATTCGTTTCATCAACGGTTTCAATAAACAACACTAACCAGATCGAAGTCACCCCTAATTGTTGTCCATATTTTGCGGCTTGAATGAGGGCTTTACGATAGGCTCGTTGATTAGCAAAACTCTTTAACTCTAAACCAAACAATTGCCCGGCATGACGTATCAATAAATCAATTTGTCCATTACCCGTCGGAAATTCGGGCTGAACCTGTGCATCATAACTACGGAGAAAACTGGTCAAATAGAGATAGATATGAAAATGAAAAACGGCTTCATACACACGTAAATCGTCCCGCCGACGAGGGGCGTTTTTCAATACAAGTTCTTGATTTTCTTGCAAATATTGCTCATATCTCCGCAACAATTGATGGATATTGAGACTGTCTTCGGTAATCGTCTCCGATAAATCCTCAAACGGATCAGATAACCTGTCCATTTCATGATACAGTTCTCTCGCAAAATAGTTGAACAATCGCTTTTGTGTGTATGGGCAAGGAAATTTCACCTCATTTTCGCTCATGCTGACTTCTTCAACCGAAATGACTCCATTCGTATAGAGAAAATTGATGATGGGATCATCATAGATAAAATTGACCTTTCTTCTTGTTTGGAACAGTTCTAAAACGAATGATTTGTAAGGTTCTTGTTTCGCCTTACTGATGAGGTTCAAAATGTTGTTATTGGGCAACAAGTTAATCGCGGCGGCATAAACCCCTTCAAAATATTCTATCGTAATCGGTTTATCAGTGGCTTTATTATATGTTTCTGTCAACAATTCCCCAAACCAACCCGTCAAACCGGGTTGCCCTTGAAATTCAGACCAAATACGTTCCACAACGTTGGGTTCAATCAACTGCCCACTTTCTTCTTGATACCCCTTGAAGAGATAAGCCACCTCATCATGAGTCAAATTAGGAATATGCAGACTTCGCTGTACATTGAATGGCGAACCCTTGACATTTTCCACGCCCAAGACGGTACGTACCCCAATTAAAGCCATGCTATGTAACAGGTAATCCTTCTCCGCCGTGGATTTATCCGTTTGATTTTGACGTGCCGTATAAATATTGCGAAAAAAACCGACGAGCAACGCGATAACGGGTTCTTGAAGCCCATCAAACTCATCCAAAATCAAAATTAAGGGCTTACGGAGGGTTTCCCGTT
>JAOZSV010000340.1 GCA_029939505.1 Thiotrichaceae bacterium
AAATCTAAAGGTTTGGACTCCAAAAAACGCCCAAATCTAAAGGTTTGGACTCCAATTTCATTTACAACACAATTTTCATGCCATCATGATATTCAGTATTAATTAATAGCCCGCTTAAATCGAGTTGCGCCGCAATTTGGGCAAACAGGAATATAATCTGGTTTATGGAAATGCACAACATGATCGCAATTTTCACAAAACAATGTACCTAGTGCTGTCATTTCGCCGCTATGCCACTCAGTCGCTTGACGGGCGCATTCAGCGAGATTTTCTAATTCTTGTTGAGTTTGATCAACCATCAAGCTAAACATTTCCAGCAAACGTTCTTCGATTAATTCCAAATCAAAACGTATCCAATCTGCTAACGCTTGTTCAGTCTTTACAATAAAGTCAGCGGCATCATGTAAATCACGACGTAAATAATCACCAATACGCTCCGCCTCTTCGCGGCTTAATTCATCCAACTCAACGGCGCGATCAATCGCCGCCTCAATATGCTGTTGCAAGGTTTTCGTGGTAGAATGTTTTTGCGTCTGTTCAACCCGCGTCATCATTTTTTGATAGGCAGGAATGAGATTATCTGTGGTTTTTTTGTTATCATTGCCCATATTTATTAACCTTTATTGTTTTCTGTCATTAATCCGTTTTTTTCGCCAATTTACTTAATTAGTTAAGACTGATAACAACTCTCCTAGTCATTAATTAAAATTTAAGATTATAAATTCAAATTAATATTTAATTAATAATTATAATATTTTTTTGCAAAAATAACAAGTCAAAATGAAAAAATCACTCAATGCAATTATTAACAAACATTTTTTAACGTCTTCGTTAACACCTGTTTTCACTGTGGAATTACTCCTATTGGTACTCTATTTTGGAATAAGTGCCTTTATCACGAGTAAAACCATGAATATGCTTTTGGATGAAACGAAGCAAAATCTCAGTGAAATTTCCTACCGAGAAGCCCAAAACATTAATCAGCAACTGAAGGAAATCTCAACGCTTGCCAAATTTCTCCAAAGTGAACATCAGCGTTTTTTTGAATCGCCAGAGACATTTGGGCTGCCTTATGGAAAACCTGAATTTACGGTGGCGGATAATGGTGTTTATTATAAAACCGCAGATAATGGTGGCTCAAGCCTCTACTATTCCTCAAAGACAAAAATCACTGAGAAAGCGCGTCAAAAGGCTTTGAAAACGGAGGCTTTTGATCCGCTTTTTCAGGATATTGTGACTTACAACCCTAATATAGTACAGGCTTATCTCAATACCCATGACGATATGAACCGACTCTATCCTTTTATTGATGATGTCGCCAATCAATATGGAGAGATACTGATCATGGAAGATTTTAATTTTTACTATGAGGCAGACGCAAAACATAACCCGACACGGGGTGTTGTATGGACAGATGCCTATTTGGATCCCGCAGGGCAAGGGTGGATGTTATCTTCTATTGTGCCTATCTATAACAAAGATTTTTTGGAAGGCGTAACAGGGCTAGATGTCACCATTGAGAAATTTGTTGATAACATTTTAAAACTGGATTTGCCATGGCAAGCCAGCGCGTTTTTAGTCAATAAAGAAGGGATGATTTTGGCGATGCCTGAAAAGGTTGAAGATTATTTGAATCTAAAAGAACTCAAAAGTCATGCATACGGTGACAAAGTACTCACAACCACTATCAACAAACCCGAAGAGTATAATCTGCTTAAAAATAAAGATGAAAAGATTGTTATGCAGATTAAAACGCTTTTTTCAGAAAAGGCGAATATGATAGATTTTAGCGTCAACAATCAAGAATTTCTGCTATCTCAGACGATTATTGATGAAACGGGCTGGCGATTACTCTTTCTAGTCGATAAAGAAATCGTTTTTAAGCCGATTTTTGAATTGGAGGAACTCGCTCGTAAAATAGGTTATGTGGTGGTGGTTTTTATGATCTTGTTTTATATCATATTTGTGTTTTACTTGATAAAAAAATCACATCATTTATCAAATCAAGTTTCGTACCCAATAGCCAATCTGGCTAATATCAGCTCTGAAATGGTTGGCAATATAGGAACGATTGAAGTCAAACCGTTGGATTCTGATATAAGGGAAGTCAGCCAATTATCCCTTAATTTCAATACGATGGTGATTCACCTCAAGGGACTCTTTGCTAATCTGGAAGAAGCGAAAAACACCTTAGAAATCAAAGTACAAGATAGAACCCGTGAACTTTCAGAAGCACTTGAAGAACTCAAACTGGCACAACAAGAGCTTGTACAGTCAGAGAAAATGGCGGCTTTGGGGCAATTGGTAGCAGGTATTGCCCATGAAATCAATACCCCGCTGGGTGCTATTCGTTCCTCTGTTGGCAATATTGCCAACTTTTTGGATAAAAAAACGCTGGAAGAATTACCCGGATTTTTTAATTCACTTTCTCAAGAGCAGCAGAAAGACTTCTTTAGCTTGCTACAAAAGGGCTTACAACAAGAAGCGACTTTTTCTATTAAAGAAGAACGCAAATTTAAAAAAGCGTTGGCTCGTACATTGGAAGAAAATGGGATTAAGAAGGCGACTATGGTTGCGACTAAGCTGGTTTGTATTGGTATTTATGACAATATTGAGGATTTTTTCCCCCTGTTAAAAGCATCCAACAGTGCTGACATTATACAAATCGCTTATAAATTGGCGGGATTACAAAAAAGTACGCAAAATATCTCAATTGCCACCGATCGGGCTTCAAAAGTCGTCTTTGCCCTCAAAAGTTTTGCGCGTTATGATAACTCAGGCAAAAAGATCAGTGCTAATCTCACTGATGGTATTGAAACCGTATTGACGCTTTATCATAATCAACTTAAAATGGGGATAGAAGTCATCAAAAACTATGCTGACTTGCCCTTGGTACAGTGCTATCCTGATGAACTCAATCAAGTTTGGACAAATCTGATTCACAATGCGATACAAGCAATGAATAACAAGGGAACCTTACAAATTGATGTTGCTATGCAAGAAGCGACTATGGTTATCAATATCACTGATAACGGCGTAGGGATTCCTGCGGATATTCAAGGCAAAATATTTGAGCCCTTTTTTACAACTAAACCACCTGGCGAAGGTAGTGGCTTGGGCTTAGATATTGTCAGAAAGATTATTGAGAAACATGATGGCAAAATAAACGTGACAAGTACACCTGGGCAAACAACATTTAGTGTGTATATTCCAATTTCTTAGAAACCCAGGTGGTAGGAATTCTATTTTAAGGAAGATGTAATAGACAATAAACCTGACAGGTTTCTAAAACCTGTCAGGTTTGATAAGACATCGAATACAGGAGAAATATAAGTGTCTCAAGCCGTTATTATTTGTGTCGATGATGAAATCACATTGCTCAGTAGTCTTCAAATGGAATTAATTTCGGCACTGGAAGACGAATATATTATTGAAACGGCTGAAAGTGGTGAAGATGCGCTGGAAATAGTTGAAGAATTATTAGAAGAAGGGGCAGAAATACCACTCATTATCTCTGATCAACTCATGCCTGGCATGAAGGGAGATAAATTGCTCCAAAAAATTCATGCGATTGCGCCCAAGACTTTGAAGATTCTTTTAACAGGGCATGCGGGGGTTGATGCTGTCGGAAGAGCGGTTAACGATGCCAATCTTTACCGTTATATTTCCAAACCTTGGGAACAGAATAATCTCCTGAAGACGGTAAAAGAAGCGGTTGAGCATTATTTTCAAGAGAAAAAATTCGCACAATTATATACGGATTCAGAAAAAACAATCATTGAACGTACCCGCAAATTGCGAGAAAAAAATGAGCGTTTAAGCATTGCACTGCATGATCTGAAAAATATTCTGTCAGCGATTCAAGGCTTTGCTGAAATGATTAAAAATGATGAAATACCAAAAGAGAATGTGATTAATCTTGCGGATCGGATATTAAGGAACGTGTATGAAATAAATTCCACAATGTGGAATAAGGTCTAGTTGGAGAGTTGATTTCATTTTCGAGGTTGATGTTTAAGAAATCCGATTTTTGAAAGAAATCGGATTTCTAAGCTCTAAGAAACACACGATGTTTAAGAAATC
>JAOZSV010000341.1 GCA_029939505.1 Thiotrichaceae bacterium
TACGGATTTCATGGCTCATGTTGGCGAGAAATTCACTTTTGGCACTGTTGGCTGAGTCGGCATCTTCTTTGGCTTGTCTTAGAGCGATTTCAGCTTGTTTGCGTTCAGTGATGTCATGGAAAATCTCAAACTTGGAAATACTCCCATCCACATTCTTGATAGGTGTGTCAAATAGATCATAGTATTTATCATTTTTGAATGAATACCACTCCCATCGAACGGATTCTCCAGCAAACACTTTTTCATTTTTACACAACGGACAAATTTCTGTTCTGTTATGGAAATAGGAATAACATTTGCGTCCATTAATTGGACCAAATTCTTCTGCAATAACAGGGTTGATATATTCAATGTCACATTCTTTATTAACAATATAAACGCCACTGGGTATGGCATTGAGAATACTGATTGATTTATTACGCTCTTTTTGGACAGTCTCTTCTGCCAACTTTTGAGCAGTAATGTCAAAAACGATACCATCAAGCCATAGCAATTTGCCTTGATTATCAAATATTCCTCTTCCTTTTTCAAAAACCCATTTGATGCGGCTACTTTTGTGAACTATCCGATACGTTAAGCTATAAGCACTTTTGTTATTCACAGATTTTTGAACGTTTTGAGAAACCCGTTCTTGATCTTCTGGATAGATAATACTGGCAAAGCTACGAACATTGTTATTGATGAAGTCGTCAACGGGATAACCAGAGATTTTTTCTATTTCATCATTTATGTATGTTATTGTCCAATCTTTATCATTATCAGCACGATAAATCATACCCGGAATATTACTGACAAGTGTTCTAAAACGTTCTTCACTTTCTAGCAACGCTTCTTCAGTTTGTTTGCGTTCAGTAATATCAGAGTGAGTACCAATGAATCGCAAAGGTTTACCCTCTTTTGTCAATTCAATCACTTTGCCCCGATCCAAAATCCATTTGTAAGTGCCATCTTTGCACAAGAGCCGATGTTCATTGCGATAATATTTCGTTTCTCCAGCAAGATGCTTATTCACATCAATATAAGCCTGTTCCTTATCATCTGGATGTACTCGTTTATCCCATTCGCTTAAATCAGCGGTGATTTCATCATCTGTATAACCCAGCATCTTTTTCCACATAGAAGAAAAGAAAACCTCATTCGTAACGACATTCCAATCCCATATACCATCTTGACTGCCAGTCAGGGCATATTTCCATTTTAATTCGCTCTCTTTCAGTGCATCAAGGGAAAGGAAAATCCCCAAGCTATTACAAATATGTTGTCCAAAATCATTGAAAAGTTTCAGTTCATTTTCTGTCCATATCCTTCCATAAGTACATTGATGTATTCCAAACGCCCAGGGCTTGCCAATTTTTGGATAGATGGCTAAACAGAGTCGTGATTGAACAGAAAACTGTTTGACGATAACTGGAGATATTTTATGTTCATACTTTTGCCCGAAAGCAATTGGAACCGTTGCAGATAAGCAGGTTTTCATAAATTCAGACATCGCCGAATCCATCGGAATATCTGTATTTAAAATGTTTGCACCGGGATATTCTTGCGTGCTCACCTCCATTGGTACACGCCAAATCGGCGCGTCTGGATCACAGGGGGATAGGAGCCAAGCCCGATCACAGTTGAATACCGATAAAGTTGCTTTCATGGCACTCTCCATCATTTTGTCAATATCCTGTGTTTCATTGATGGCTTTTCCCAGAATCGCTAAACTCTCCAGATAGTAAACATGTTGCTCAAGTTTGTTTTCAGCTTGTTTGCGTTCAGTAATGTCTTGAAGCGTCGCAACAAGATAGTCAATTGCGCCGTCTTTTTGACGATGTGCGGTGACTGATATAAAAGCGTAAACAATCGTACCCTTTTTGTGGAGAAAACGTTTATCCATCGTATAACTCTCAATTTTCCCAGCCAATAACTGATCAAATTGTGCAGAATATGCAGTTAAATCATCAGGATAAGTCAACTCAACCCAAGTTAATTTTTTCAATTCTTCCCATGAATAACCTAACAGTTTACACACACAGTTATTGGCATAAATCCAGCAATTTTCCAATGAAGTAATTGCAAAACCCACTGAGGCTAATTCAAAATAGCTCCTAAACTGTTTATTTTCACTTTTTTGAAGTGCATCAAGAGAAAGGAAAAGCCCCAAACTCTCACTAATATGCTGTCCAAAATCGTGAAAAAGTTTCAGTTCATTTTCTGTCCATACCCTTGCATAATCACATTGATGCAATCCAAACAGCCACGGTTTTCCCATTTTAGGATAGAGGACTAAACAGAGTTGTGATTGAACAGAAAACTGTTTGACGATAATTTGGGCTATTTTATGTTCATACTGATGCCCAAAAGCAACCGGGACCGTTGCAGATAAGCAGGTTTTCATAAATTCAGACATCGCCGAATCCATCGGAATATCTGTATTTAATTTTTTTGCACCGGGATATTCCGGCGTTGTTATCTCTATTGGCACGCGCCAACTGGGTGCATCTGGTTCACAAGGAGATAGGAGCCAAGCCCGATCACATTTAAATACCGATAAGGTTACCTTCATCGCACTATCCATCATTTGAACCCTATCCGGTGCTGCATTGAGGGCTTTTCCCAGAGTAGTTAAACTCTCCAGATGGTAAACATGTTGTTCAAGTTTGTCTTCGGCTTGTTTCCGTTCATTAATTTCTTGTTGCAAATGTTCATTAGTAAGAACCAGTTCAGCAGTGCGTTCTTCCACCAACTTTTCTAGGTGTTCTTGATAACGTTGCAATTCATCTTGAGTGTTTTTAAGACGTGCCGTCATGCTATCGAAAGCCCTTGAGAATTGCCCAATTTCATCTTGGGTATCAACAGTCACTTGATAATCCCAATTGCCTTTTTCTATTTCTTCAGCTCGACGATATAGTTTTAAAATGGGGGTTGTTATATTTTTAGCAGTGAAAAAAGTGATGAAGCCACTTACGCCCAGTAATACCACAAAAAATAAGCTCATTAATCGCACAAGTCTATTTACCGGTGCAAAAGCCTCTTTGATGTCTGTTTCTGCTAATAAACACCAATCCATATCTTTAATAGCACGGTATGTCCCAATCACTAATTCACCGCGATAATCTTCGTAAACACTTGATTTTAAAGATTTAATTTTCGGTTCTTTTTCAAGCAGTACAAGGCACTCTCTGGCTCCCAATGAATCCACCTTAAATTTTAAAAAGGTATCATCCATAAACCGTGAAGGCGTAATCATATATCCCTCTTTATTGATAAGATATACCTCGTCAGTTTTTCCATGCTGGCGTGAAGAAGTAATTTCGTATAACTTCTTGTCGACCTCTATATTAACAATCATAATGCCAGCAAATTCACTATTAGCCATAATGGGTACAGAGATACTCATCACTTTAGTACCAGTCACGGTAGAAACATGAATCTTGCGAATATAATTCCCCTCTTTGCCACGCGCAAATATTTCGGCATTACCAACAGAGTCAATTTGAGAGTGACTTGATACCACTACGTTACCCTGTTTATCCAAAACCCTTATTCGAGAAATCGTATCATGAATATCAATCAAAGTTTTGATTCTTTGAATAGCCGGTGTAATATTTTTCTTTGTTAAAACATTTACAAAAATATTACCGGTTGCCAATGTTTTAACCAATTTCGTTTCTTCATTTAACAAGGTTTCAATATGAAGTGCTTTAAATGTAGCAATACTTTCTAAATGATGATGAATATCAGCTTCAATCATCTGTTTAGAAACGAGATAACTGCTTGTAGTAGCTACGATAGCCGTAACTAAAATGAGGATAAAAATAATACTGGAAATTTTAGTTTGTATTTTCATCGTTTTGTTTGGAGAAACGTTTCGCTCGCGTCGAGCCAAAGCGTATATCAGAATAAAACCTAAAACTCGAACAGCCCGCATTTTTTTAGTCTTTCAACAATAACTACAAGGTTGGAGACAAGATTCGAGGTTCAAGTTTTTTGAAGAAAAACTTGAACCTCGAATGGATTAAAAACGCTAACTACAAGGATTGTATATAAGAAGGGATTAAAAACGCTAA
>JAOZSV010000342.1 GCA_029939505.1 Thiotrichaceae bacterium
GTACCACTGACAATTTGTCCGGCTTCATTATAAGTATAACTAATGGTTTGACCCGCTGCATCCGTGAGTTTGATGAGATGATGATTTTCATCGTACTCAAGGCGAACTTGTCTGTCCAAGGGGTCTGTCACGGTTTCTAACAGCCCTTCTGCGTTATACGCATATTGCAGAAACACACCCGAAATCGGTTCTGTCACCGCATGGAGTCGTCCCGCACCGTCATAGCTCAATTCAAGAAATTGCCCTTGCGTATTACCGATTTGTTCCAATCGCCCTTGGGTATTGAACCGATAAACCCGACCCGATTGACTCGTCAACGTGAAAGTGCTATCCGGATTTTTCACCAAGCGATCAAAATGACACTTCACTTCCAGCGTTTGATAACCACCTTGTCCATCAGTTGGAAACAAATTAAACTTATTAGTTGTCCAATGCACCTTCACATCGCCATTAGGCAATTCTTCCAAAAAGGTTCCAAACCGCTTATCTTCCCAAGCCTTACCAACTGAACCTTCTTCCAACAACAAAGAATAGTAACCTAACTTAAACGCAATCGGTAGAACACCTTGAACTGGCAAGAATGTATGTCGCAGAGTCTGAGCACCAGTAGATAAATCAATTGGATCATATACTTGAGCCAAGCAATCTTCTAATTTCTTCGCCAGGTCTTCATCACCCACGACGACGGGCTGAATGGCAATAGCCGTTTCATCTTCTTCATCAGTCACCACCGCGGTGAGAGGAAAAATACCCCCACTATTATAAGCATGGGCAAAAGCAACATCGGCTTCGCTTCCAGAAATCTTTCTGGTTTCTGAGGAACCATCGCCCCAATGAATGGTCACATCCCGCAAATTCTCGTTGATATCAGAGGCGTGTAAACTCAGGCTATAGGGTTCATTTATGATCGCCACCGATGGAGCCTCCATGCTTAATTCGGGGGGCGAATTATTAAAGATGACTTTTATCGTCTTTTCCCCTTCATTTTCCGCCGCATCATACGCTTTCACCGTGATGAAATTGCTATCCTTATGTAAAGGGATATTATTGACTTGCCAATCGTCTGTGCCAGAAGCCGTCCCTTGTGAGTCGCCATTTTTCCAAGTCACTTTCTCAACGCCAATATTATCTGAAGCGGTTCCTAAAAGAAGTGCTAATTTCGCTTTTTCCGTTTCATAGCCCTCTTCAGGTTGAGTGATTTGAACGACAGGCGGTTCATTATCAATCGTAAAAGGTAAAGAAGTCACCAATTGCCATTCAGAATCGCCCCGATCTATCTTAATGAGAAAATCGACGTGCCATTGCCCTTTGAGGTAAGTACCCAAGAAATTGATGCTATCAGGCAAGGTTAACTGATCAGATAAACCGTATAAGAATTTACGGGGCTCAAATTCATCTGTCCAGATTTCTGGATCGGAATACTGGAATGGGGAAGGAATGCTAAAAAATCCGAAATCCGGAATGTAAACGCTTTCCTTCTCATCATAATACCACTCCATTTTAAAGCCAGTCGCCGAGTCGATTTCAACAGGATAATATTCATACATCAATGCGGCGAATACTTGTTCATCGGTAAACGTAAATAGGGTTTTTTCTTCACCTAAAGGTTGATCTTGGCTTGTCATCGCTTCCTGTTCGAGATATTGGCCAGGTGGATCGGTTGGTTTTTTGATCGCGTCAAAATCAATTTGCTTTTCATAGACGGTAGCCCCTGATGCGGTGACGGTGACTTCGACAGAGTATGAGCCGAGTATAAATGACATTCCTATCGTTTCTAACCAAAGCCCTTGCCAGATTTTGTTATAACCCGGTTCAAGCCAGGATTCTCCTGAGTAAAAAAGTCTACCATCTGCTTGGTACCAGTTAAATCTGACGTTGATCCCTTCTTGTAATTCTTCTATAAACAAGCAGGCATACACGGCGGGTTCGGAACGTAAATATTCATGGTTTCCTCTGACAGACCAGTCTGGATTAATAAGTTGAAAGCTAAAACTCTTGGCAACGGTAGCAGGGGCGAAACCTGATAGCATGTCCAGTTGTAATGGATCGATGTCTGATTGGGAGGGTTCGATGAAGAATTCGAGCGGCGTTTGCGTTTGCAAATCGGTGACGAGAGGAACCGCATTTGTGATAACCGGTGGCGAAGGTTCGCTTGTCACCTGCTCTGAGGAAGATTGCGCGGCAACCACACTTGAGGCCAGCGCGAGGTTAATCGCAAGCGCTGTGTTTTTTAACGTGGAACCCAAAAGGACCCACTTTGGACTCTCTAAAAATTGGGGAAGTTTAAAAGGAATATTCATTATGTCTATAGAGATTCTCTTTAAATTAATAATAATCAATAAGCTGAGTCGTCGGGTGAATAGAGGTACGAGAAGCTAAACCCATGCGAGTCAACACCAGTATCAAAAAGTTTGAGTTTAAGAGGTTCTTGCAAAACTCTGAACACACGATGTTTAAGAAATCCGATTTTTTTCAAAAATCGGATTTCTAAGCTCGAAGAAACACACAATGTTTAAGAAATCCGATTTTTGAAAAAAAATCGGATTTCTAAATCTCAACTCGAAAAAGCGAGTTTTGCAAGAGGCTCTTAACGTTAATTTTAACCTATCGTTCTACTTTTAAGTTAAGGGCAGACACACAGGTCTGCCCCTACAAAACCTCGTGTATTCTGTGGTTGTAGGGGCGAATCTGCGTATTCGCCCTGGCTTAACTTAATGGTCGCTAAACCTCGCCGATTTTTTTTAGGATTTTATACTTCATGCCGTTGAATAAGCGATTCTTCGACAGGAGCCTGTGAATGTTGTTGAACACTATTCATCGCGGGATAAGGACGTTCATAAGTCCCCGCATACATAAAGTAGTGGCGCAATAAATATCCACCACTGAGTACCAATACTGCCGCTAACACGATTGGTATTTGATTATTCCAGCCCTTAGTGACTCCCCTAAATTCAATCAAAAAGGGAATAATAAGCCCAAATCCAATAAATCCAACAATCCATCCCATGTCACTCCACAAGAGTTGTGCCGTATGGCGAGCCGATTCAAGTCCATAAGTGGTAAAGTGGAAGAACACAAAGATAATCAATAACTCAATGCCGATAAGAATGACATCTGAGCGTTCATAAAGAACCCGTAAATCCTGATCTTCGTTCCGCTTAATCGCCAGATTAAGCACCAATAACAGAAAAGCCATTGCCGTAGAAAACGCGGACACAATAAATAGCAAGGGCACACCCGGATTATGCCATAATGCGACGGCGGGGAAGGATTGCAGAAGCAAACCGGTATATAAAACGGTGCCAATCGCATTAATAACGGCTAACCAGCCAATGAGTTTATGGAAAGCCAAGGATAGCTTGCCCAACCAACTAAACCAACCCAGGATAGTTCCCACAATAGGCATGTCGCGCCAAAACGGCGTTTCCAGCATATAAGGGAAACTATAAACCATGCTCCAAACCATCATCCAGACGATGAACTGAGTTCCCCACGATATCCAGGCATCGGGTTTATAGAGCAGCACCAAAGGATTGAGTACATTGATAATCGCCAAATGGTCAAGCAAGTGAAGAAACAGCATCAGTGAGCCGAATGACAGCATCGCAAATGCCGATAAACTTCCCCATAAAACGAGTTGTTTATGGGTTTTCACATACATATTGCTCAAACAGCTAACCGCAACAACGGCACCGCCTAATCCACCTAAGAAAAGATAGACTGCGATCCACCAAGTCCATACATTTTGTGTTGAATAGAACATACCTTCCATTATCCTGTCCTCTCTATGTCGCTGATATAATAGACATTTGGCCTTGTACCCAGATGAGCCATCAAAGGTTTGGCTAATCCCGTTTTGACCAGTTTAGTCACTTCATCTTTGGGATCATTGAGATCACCAAATAGGCGTGCTGATCCAACACAGGTTTCCACACAAGCGGGCTTCTGTCCTTTCATCACGAGATGGGCGCAGAAAGAGCATTTATCGACACTGGGACGAGTGCGGTGCTGTAAACTGCCATAAAAATCTTTGCCTTCCCTCACGTCACTATAG
>JAOZSV010000018.1:0-9601 GCA_029939505.1 Thiotrichaceae bacterium
TTTTTGGAGTCCAAACCTTCAGATTTGGGCGTTTTTGGAGTCCAAACCTTCAGATTTGGGCGTTTTTGGAGTCCATTCAAATGCTTCATGCTCTCTCAATAAAGGAACATTTATGAAAAAACGAACAGTTCTACTCAGTACGATTTTATTGTCATTATGGATGACAAATGTGTTAGCAGATTTAAATGAAGGTTTAATTGGATATTGGCCATTTAATGGCAACGCCGATGATGAAAGTGGTCATGGGAATCATGGGAGTATAAATGGAGCAATCCCAACAATTGACAGGTTCGGCGTTCTAAAAAGTGCCTATAGTTTTGATGGCGTGGATGATCGTATCGTTATACCGAGCAGCAACTCCTTGAACCCTGTCGATCAACTCACCATTGCTTTTTGGCTCAACACCAATAGTATTACGAAGGACTTGCCAACACCAATTCTTCACAAAGGGGGAAGCAAAAATGGCGAATTCAGCAACCGAGAATATTCGGTTTGGTTGGATAAACGGCATTTTCATCTCGCATCAGCAGGCAATAATTCTGATCAACATACACTCAACAGCACTGATAATGTCGTTGAATTGGGAAAATGGATTTTTTTTACTGCGGTTATAAACAGGCGCAATCACTTGATGAAAATCTATCTCAATGGGCAGTTTGATGTCTCAAAAGAAGATGATTATTATTCCTTCAATAATAATGGTTTTAGCCTAAATTTTGGTGGAAGGGGTGAAGGAGCCAGTTTTTCCGCTTTTGATGGTGTACTTGATGATGTCCGTATTTATAATCGGGCACTGGCGGAAAGTGAGATTAATGCCTTGTTTTACGAAGCAAGTTCAGGTGTTCCGAGTACTCCGAGTACTCCAACTATACCGAGTACCGTTGATGCCACTTCTTATGAAGCAGGAAGACAGGCTTGTATAAATAATCCTTCATCATGTGGTATTTCAGCAGGAAGTTGTGATGTAAGCGTAGCGGCGACTTATTTGCCAGAAGAACATATTCTCCGTATTCCCGCTATTGAAGTGCCTGGACCTTTTTTAGATATTCAGCTTTATAAGGCGGATATGGAATTAAAGCCGTCTGATGCCCCTTATGGATTTCATTTTGAAGTAAAAACACTTGAGCAACTGCCATAATAGTTAATATTTCGAGTAGCGGAAACCAAGTTTCTTGGGGAAACTTGGTTTTTTTTAAATAACTGATGTTACGCAGGGTACTTCTAAATTCTAAGTTCCACCGATTTCATCGGTGGCTATTCACATTTCACCCCGTTGGGGTTAGTTAGTTTCAACCACGAAGGGGTTAAACATGAATAGCCACTGATGAAATCGGTGGAACTTGGAAACACCTTGCGTAACATCAGTAAATAAGATAAAATTATTTCGGGAATAACAATTCCCGAAATCAGTACCAATCTATCTATTAAACCTCATCTTCATCATTTTCATCTTCACCCTCATTGTCATCCTCGTCAACTTCATCTTCGTCATCAATCTCGTCATCATCATCGTCATCGTAAGCCTCTTATTCAGTAGATGTAGATTCAGCAACAACTTCTTCAGGCGCTTCAACTTCAGGCACTTCAACTTCAGGCACTTCAACTTCAGGCACTTCAACTTCAGGCACTTCAACTTCAGGTTCTTCAGCAACTGGCTCGTCAACAGGAGTTGCCGTTATTTCTCCAATATAGACATCTTGAGCATCACCCTCTTCATTGACGAATGTTAATGTACCATCTGGGTTGAATTCAATCGTTGCGTCAGCCTCTTCTTCAGTCACTTCTGTCGCGCTGTCGTCAGTCACAGTCGTGTCGTCTTCAGCCGTACTCTCATCTTCGCTGTCGTAAGGAGTTACCTCAAAAACAGGTATTAATTCTACATCAACCTGGCTCTCAAGTGTAACATTAATGGTACCATCCACTTTAAGCGTGACATCTTGTACACCCTCAAAATCAGAGGCGACTTCTTCAAACTGATCTGGCGATTGTATCGTTGGACTCGCATTTTGGGATGAGCCATCGTCATAGACGACCGTCATCTTTTCATCAACACCCTCTTCCCCGTCAATATAAACACCCGGTTCTACGTTAGCCTCTTCTGAAGGAGGGTTAATCATCGGCTCAAATGCACTCATGATAACCTGCGTAAGAGCATCTTCCTCGCTCGTTGTTTCTTCTTCAACAATCGTAATGCGTGTTTCTGCATTCTCGCCCACTTCCACTTCACTACCTTCAGGGAGAATTTCCACTAATCCATCAGGATTAGCAGGTGCTGGATTTATCGGGAGTTGTTCCCCATCTTCAAGAGTCAAAACATATTGATCTTTATCATTGATACTAATTCCAGGTGGAGTGCCTTCAGGTGCTTGTTGCATACCATCAGGATCAGGCATAAATGCCAGTTCAAGATCTATTGCTTCATTAGTGACTTGGAGAATACCATCATCAGGGTTTTGCTCAACGGAAAATCCTACATCATCAACCAAATCATTGATGTCTTCCAATGCCGTGTTATCCCCTTCACCGGTACTACCTCCTATGCCGAAACCAGCCCTTAAATCAACAACGCTCCTTATTTTCCATGAGGCTGTGGAATGTTCTGGTAATACCAAAATAGGTAGTGCTATAACAGCCATTGCTGGACGCATTAACATATTTCCCTTGCCAATGATCCAACCAGGCGGTAAGAACTTCCTGATTTTCTTCGCCTTTTTAGAAGTATCCCCTTCAAGTTCAATACCGATCAGCATATCTGTATTCAGATTCGCCAATACATCAGCCGCATCTTCTTCAGGCAGTTCTTCTGCGGTTTCATCAGGTATTTCTACCAATTGTTCTTCAGTAATGACTTGAATAACCTCTTCATCAAGCCCACCCAAGATTTCTGCTGTAAAGCCAACAAACAACATCGGCGGCATTTCAACAATATGCGCTTTCTTCAAGCCCTTTAAGGCTTTTTTCTTCGCTTTCTTGAGTTGTTTTGGCGTAAGCCATACAATTGCTTCAGGAGGCAAAGCCGCAAATTCGTCTTCTCCAAAAGCCGCAATTTGCTTTTCTGTGAGTGCTTCCACATCGTCGCGATCAAAGTTTGGAATCTCGTCAGGATTGATACCCAATTTGATCAGTTTCTTATTAGGCTTCTTGTCCTTCTTTGGGGGTTTAACCGGCTTATCAGCTTTTGGAGGTTTAACCGGCTTATCAGCTTTTGGAGGTTTCTCCGGTTTGCCTTTTTTAACAATTTCAGTTGTTGTTATTAAGGAGGCTGCTTCATTCGCTTCAACAGCTACGATTGCATTTCCGCCAAGCAACGCAAGGCTAATGGCAATAGATAATGTGGTTGTTTTCATTTTTTAAACCCTTTTCGGATAATATTGGTTGAAAATATGTTTCTTATAATCAGTATAGTATAGTTTTTTTTTAAAAACAGGTTCATTTTGAAATAATTATTTTAAAATCGTTTCAAACGCTTTAAGAAACTGCCTTATAATCACTATATTTTTTAAAAAAAACAGGTTCATTTTGATAGAATTATTTTCAAATTGTTTCAAACGCTTCTTTAAAAAGCTGCCTTATAATTAGTATAGTTTTTTAAAAAAAACAGGTTCATTTTGATATAAAATTTTTTGATAACAGCTAATTTTCTGAAATTTAATTGATGGTAAAATATGCAATTTTGATACCAAAGATATGATATTTTCTAAAAAAAATGGTATTGCTCACCCCTTCCCCTCTAAATTAGCATAACATGTTGAAGTTACAAATGATTTTTTAATAAAAAAATCTCTATTTTTGAATTTTAAAGTGTCATTTTTACAAATTATTGATTTTATTGATATTTTCTTTTTATTTTTAAAAATATTTTAAAAATAAATATGTTATATGTTATAGATTACACTCTGGGGTAAGCAATGACAAAAAAATGATATTTTCTAAAATGGAAAGGTGATTTTGGACAATTTGAGATATGTCGTTTTTTTGGAGGGATTTTTTGGAGGGATTTTTTTTAGGCGATAAACTAAACTCGACTATCAAGTTTTTTTAAGTTGACAGCAAAATGTGATCAAGGTAAAAAAAATGGTAACGACTCAGCCTGATATATTTTTAGAAAAAAATCACGCAAAGACGCAAAGGAATCAAAAATCACCTCAAAGAAATGAGGAATAAAAGAGGAACATTCAATTCGAGGCGAAAGTTTTTTTAAAGAAAAAACTTCCGCCCCGAAAATTAAATGGAGTCCCTTTGCGCCTTTGCGTGAGTGAGCAATACCTAAGACTGAGTCGTTACGAAAAAAGGGCAATAAAAAAAATTTTAAGACATTAAAATGCGAATAACCGCTTTCAACGAGTTACTCCTGGAATGAGTTCAGTCGGAGGGAATCCAAAACAGGATATATGGCACATCATCCGATATTCTCTCGCCAGATTTTAGCGCGTAGGTTGGTTTGACCGGTTTTTTAAACCTGTCTGTCGTTTATCATCATTTTAGACCTGACAGGTTTTGGAAACCTGTCAGGTCTTTTTTCGTTTAAACAAATCAAGGGTTCAGAGTAGTTGATTCTGTTTAAACGTTTAGCCTAACGGGTGAATAGAGCGATATCGAACAATTTATTTGAATGAAAAGGTGGGTTTCGTATCTCTACCCACCCGGAGTTCACTAGGGAATGTTCAATGTTGCTTTTAGGCAAGTATTAATCTGCTGCATCTCTGAAGCAGAAAGATGACCTATAACACGAATAATCAGTGATTGATGGTATGTTATTAGATTTTCACATTGAATAATGGAATTGAGTCGTAGCCCGGTTTTTTTGCCTTCAGCAGTCGAAATGTCAATAGAATACTGTGTAGCAGCACCGATTCTTCGATGACGACTACTGGTAATAAGTGCAATAATCGTGTCGTCAAGTTTCTGATTCCATACATCTGATTGCACAACAAGAGCAGGACGTACCTTATGTCCGGTTTGATCACTATAGGGAAAATCAACCAGTACGATGTTACCACGTTGGACATTCATCATTTTCTCCTGGGATCAAGATCGTTATAAATGTCCATATCTGGATCATCCCATCCAGCACGTAAACCGGCTTTGATTAGCAGATTCCGTTGCTCCTCACTTGTTAGTGGGTTGTCATCATAGAATAACCCTTGCATCATCTTGTCGTATATTTCTGCTGATAAAACGACATAGACGACGTTGGTTTCTTCTGGATCAACCAAACGTACTGGCTGACCTTGGAAAGCACAAATCGCTTGCTTGAGTTCTTTGGGCATTGTGATCATAATTTCATTTTACTCCTGATTCGTTTTCTGGTTCCCACGGTAGTTACATTATTTGTTTCATTCCTACGTTGGATATTTATCATTTCTCCGGGGTTCAAGAACGTTATAAGTACTGAAGCATAAATTATCGGATATGATGGAGTCCAACGCTTTCGCTTTGGATGCTAGTCATTTGGTCACAGCCAAAGCTGAAGCGTTGGACTCCAAAAAGTATAAAAACTTATGCTTCAGTACTTAAATGTCCATCTCTGGATAATCCCATCCAGCACGTAAACAGGCTTTGATTAGCACATATTGAGTCTTTTTAAAAACTCGGTTTCTGAGTGGCGAATAAAATACCGGAAAATTGATACTTCGGTACTTATTCGCGTCGATAAAGCAAGTCCCAGATATTATGCCCTAAGCGTAGCCCTCGCTGCTCAAACTTGGTTAATGGACGCGCCGGAGGGCGTGGGGCAAATTTTCCTTCTTTGACGCAATTAATCAACTCAGGAGCGGCTTCTAAAACCTGTAACATTTGTTCTGCATAATTTTGCCAATCGGTCGCTAAATGGAAACAGCCGCCTGATTTGATGCGTGTCGCAATTAAATGAACAAATTCAGGTTGCACCAGCCGCCGCTTGTGGTGACGTGTTTTAGGCCAAGGATCGGGAAAAAATAAATAGATCGCATCTAAACACTCTTCCGGTAAACGATATTGTAAAACATCCACAGCATCAGCACATAGTACCCGTACATTAGTTAATTGAGCGGCTTTGATTTCCTTCAACAAATGATTCGTACCAGGACGGTAAACATCAATGCCCAAATAATCATGTTCAGGGTGTGTTTTTGCCATCGTCACCAAAGCATCACCTCGCCCAAAACCGATTTCCATCTTTTTTTTGGCTTCTCGCCCAAATAGGGCATTTAAATCTAGTACTTCCTGATCATTTTCTACACCAAAAAGGGGCCACAAGGTATCAAGGACGTGTTGTTGTGCTGGTGTTAAACATCTGCAACGGCGGACAAAACTACGAATGTGTGTCATAAGTCGAAATTAAAAAACGTGGCGGGGTTAATTATGCGATTTAATAAATTTGTTTTAAATCAAATAGTTAAAATAATCAAAGCAGAAGCGTTGGACTCCAATCTAAAGCTTAAACGTTTGTTTAAAATCAAGTTGTTAAATTCCAAAGCTAAAGCAAATGGACTCCAATCTAAAAGGTTTGTTTTGAAAGATAACTTCGTTACTTCCGATAATGTTTATTATTCTCTGATTCTTATACCTTTTTCTTGAACAATCCATAAACGATGTTCAAGTGACGCACCCGGAAACAGTCTCATAATACGGGTAAAAACTTTCATGACATGCCGTTTATCTTGTTGTTTTAAACGCAACACTATCAAGCCAGAAAATTGTTCGGGCGGATAGGTACGAATGTCGGTAAAATCAGTATCTAATGTTACTAAAATCCGCTTTTCCTGTTGGCAGACAGACAACACTTGAGGATCACTGGCCCCACTTAGTTGCTGTTCTGAAACAGTCATTGCGTCATAGCCAGCCGCTCGCAACAATTCTGCTATTTCAATGGGTAAGTTTTCATCTATCTTGAACTTTTTCATAGAGCCACTTCTATTGGCATAGAAATAAATTGTTCTCGCGCCAGTTCTGCTGCATAAATGAGGGTTGCTTGTGTGGCTTCTTCAGTCAGTGACGGATAGCTTTGTATGATTTCTTCAACAGTGATACCTGTTGCGATATTATCAAGAACGACGGATACGGGGATACGAGTCCCTTTAATACAAGCCTGGCCATGACAAATCGCGGGGTCAACACTAATATAATCTTGCCAGTTCATAATCTCCTCTTTATTAAGTCAAGGAAAGTAGTAGGGTGGGTAGGAACGAAGTGGCACCAAAAAAAATGGTGGGTGGAGCGTCCGCTCTACCCACCCTACGTTCCAAAATGTCCTCTCTTATCTTATGGTAATGACAATGCTTTCAATATCATCAAAACAATTGATTTTCCACAATTTAACCAATTGGTTATTGGACATATAACTGTACATGATTTCATGTATATCAAGTAACTGTTTTACTCTAGCGCGTCTCCACATTTTTTTGAAATACTGAACATCATTCTCATCATGTAACCATAACACCGCAGTATGTCCCTGTAATACGATATTCAACGCCCTACGCAACCTTGCTCCCATGGATTGTGGATGACGTAATTCAGTTAATTGTCTAAAACAGAGCAGCGAAAGTGTTTCTAAATGAATCGCCTTATCAACGGGTTCATCTATCAAGCCTTTGAAAATATATACTTTTTTAAAATGCAGACATAACAATTGATACAATCTTTGTTCTGGCATCAAATCGAATCGAAGCATTTGATAATCCTGAATCGTACTGATGACAATCGTCAATTCTCGCAGTTCAGCATTTATATGTAACTTCAATCTTTTTAATTTCAGAAAAGCCAATGTTTTGAAAGAGAAAGTGTCGCTATCTGCACAAAATTCATTGAGCAGATGAATACTATTTTGTAGAATCCACCTTGTATTCATATCGCTGAAAAGTCCATCAAAAAAACAAACCATTTAATGGTGAAGAGGCACTTCCATAACGTTTACGCGACATGCGCCCCGCAAGGTAGGCTTCACGCCCCGCTTCAATGGCTTTTTTCATCGCCGACGCCATCAAAATGGGTTGTTTTGCCGCCGCAATTGCGGTATTCATTAATACCCCATCACAGCCTAATTCCATCGCAACCGCAGCATCTGAAGCAGTACCAACACCCGCATCAACTAAAACAGGTACATGAGCGTTTTCAATAATGTTGACGATATTAAAAGGATTACGGATTCCTAATCCTGAACCTATCGGGGCAGCCAATGGCATTACCGCAACACATCCTAATTCTTCAAAACGCTTTGCTTGGATGGGATCATCATTGGTATAGACCATCATCTGAAAACCGTCTTTAATTAAAATTTCAGCGGCTTCCAAAGTGGCTGGCATATCAGGAAATAGGGTTTTTTCATCCCCTAAAACCTCCAGTTTGACTAAATTCTGTCCATTCAGCAGTTCTCGTGCCAATCGACAGGTACGCACTGCATCTGCAGCTGTATAGCATCCCGCCGTATTAGGCAAAATGGTGTATTTATCAGGGGAAATGACATCCAGCAAGTTGGGTTGATCGGGGTCTTGACCAATATTTGTCCGTCGAATAGCTACAGTCACTATTTCTGCACCACTTGTTTCAATCGCCTGGCGGGTTTCTTCTAAATCTCTATATTTGCCTGTTCCCACAAGCAAGCGTGAAGTATAATTTTTACCTGCAATTGTTAAAGGATTATCTGTAAATTGACGTTCAGACATATTGTACCTATCGTAGGGTTAAGTTTAAAATGGAGAGAAATTCGAGCTTAAAGAAAACCTTTAGGCGAGAATCCCGTTTTTTCATTCTGATGAAGTAAAATATTTTACCAGTTATCTATACTCTTGAAAATTATAAATGGTGAACTATGCGTCAATATTTAAAAAGTAGTTTGGAATTTTTTAGTATTTTCTTAGCCTTGTTCATTTCTTATCATGAACTCAAAGAAGTCATCCCTTCTGATCCAATTATTATATTGGAAATTGAAAAAATTAAAACGCCCCATGATATGCCGGCGTATTTGCTCACAGGCGCCATTTCCGATCAGGATTATTTGCTGGAATCGGTTAGATTAACACCCTATTCAGAAAATCGGGTCAAGCGAGCAACGTTTAAGTATGAACACTATACTAAAGTTAGCTTAAAAGAAATCAAAAGTGCCAAGCCATACACCTATCTCGTTTCAAGAGAACTTTTGCAAAAAAAATATGGTGAGGATAACAGTTTTTCCTTTGAATTTTCAGATGAAGGGCGTTTTACCTTCTACTTTCAATTTGAAGGCGTAGAAACGGATAAAACGAAATTTGAATGTCGGGTGCGATCGGCTGACAATAAAAGCATCCCTTGTGAAGTGAGAGAAGTGGGCTATTTGTCATTATTTCGAGGAATACCCTGGTATTTCTTAGCGGCTTTTGTCGGTATTTTACTCATTGTCATTATTGAAGTGATTGATATATTCTTCAAACGGGGGCGTAAAAAAACTCGTCGCTCAAAAAAAAATAAATTGATTCCTGATCAAGACTAGCGCGTTACCCGTAGAGAAACTAAGTTTTTTCAAAAAACTTAGTTTCTATAGATAGACGAAAAACCTCAGAGGTTTTCAAAACCTCTGAGGTTTGAATAATACTCGAAGACGAAAAACCTCAGAGGTTTTCAAAACCTCTGAGGTTTGAATAAT
>JAOZSV010000018.1:9701-36307 GCA_029939505.1 Thiotrichaceae bacterium
GAATGATACTCGAAGACGAAAAACCTCAGAGGTTTTCAAAACCTCTGAGGTTTGATTCCACTATAAAGAGAGAATTTCATGAAAATCGAACACATCATCCAATATCTACCACTTCTCCTAATTCCTTTTTTCTTAATGTGGTGTCATAATTTGCTCATTAGCTCTATAGAGCAAATTGATCAACAATTAGCCACCGCCCGTGAAAGCAAAATCGCTGTCTCATTGATCGTCTTTATTGGCATACTATTATTAATGTTATTCATTACGCCCTCTTTACAAGACATTTTCCTTAATGATTATGGGCTACTTGCCATTGGTTTCAGTTTATTCTCCAGCTTTCTGATTATCCACTTTTTTATAACAGCACTCAAAGAAATAAAATGCCAGCCGCTTTTTTTAAAACTATTCATTAATCAAAATTTTTGGGTAAGCCTATTTTTTATCATCGCCACAGAATTATCAATCTTATATTGGTTAAAAGAAATCAATATTTACGTTCAAGAACAAATGACCCTCTTTGTGATTGGATACGTCATACTCATTTCAATCAGCGGCATTTTTTTAGCGATTCCAAAAAGGAAAATGTTGCGTCAAGAATGGCGTTTAATCCTCATCGCCATAATAGACCCTATAATTATAGTGGTTTTTTCCCTTATTTTCTTACAAATGGTATTGTATGCCATCTACAAAATCTTATAAACCAATAGCCCTACATGTTCAGTGTTATAGGTTCGTTTCTAATCCAGTTCAAAAATTTTCAGATTAGCGACAGCCCGAACTTTTAAACCCTCTATCGCATTCGGTAATTGTGTAATAATCACCTTATCGCCCTGTTTTAATGCAGGGCTGTGAACGAGAATTTGTGATTGCCCTGTTACTGTCATCTGTTCCCCAACTTTATCAATAGTGATTCCCTTCATACGTCCATCAATGAATTTATAAATACGATTTAAGCCATAAACGGCTTCAAAAGGGAGTGCAACAAGATGGGATTGTTTAGGTAAATTTAAATATAAAGTCAAAAATTGCCCTAAACGTAATAAATGCCCTCCTTTTTTGATACGAAACAAACCATCAATGCCACCACTGTCTGGATTAATTTGTCCAGAAACTCTATTAAGTTCCAAATCAACAATTTCCTTATTAATTTGCGTATAGGCTGGCAACAGAAATTTCGCCTTCAAAGCATCCAACACGGTATTTTGATAACGGCTAGGAATTTGTGCACGCACTTCCAAAGCAGTATTGTCATATATTGATAACAATGAATCGCCACTACGCACCCTATCGCCCACTGCAACAGTCACTTTAGCAATAACTCCTGCAAAAGGTGCGGTTATTCGGGTGCGCTTTTGTTCTAAACGAGCCAGATCACGTTGTGCTAAAAAGCGATCCTGTTTTGCTTGCAACTGTGCAAGGCGGGCATTATGATGTTCTATATCTAAACTGCGATTAATGATCGTCAACTTTTGTCGTTCCACGCCCTGTTGCGCTTCATCTAATGCCGCTTGGGAACTCACTCTTTGTATTTTCAATTTCCGCAAACGTTCAACTGATCTTTGTGTTAATGACAATAAAGTCTTTTCATGGGAAAGCGCATTGAGATTACTACGATGACGCTGTTTTTCCAGATTAATCTGCGCCTGAATATCTATAATATCCGCCTCTCGTTGTTTAAGATTAAGCAAACTATCATTTTCTTCAAGGCGTATTAATATTTGTCCCTTTTTCACATTATCTCCTTCAAAAACAGAGACTTCTTCAACTTTAGCATTAATCACATTAAGCGATGGTGCGCGTAATGTCGCAGTGCGTGGTGATTCAACACGTCCATATAAGATCAAAGTAGGTGATAAAGCCGTTGGGGTTACAGGTACAACGGTGACTACCCAGACAGGCTCTTCAATTTTAATAGGTTGACTTTTAGGTTTTGTTTTTTGCAGGTATTTAAAGCCCTGAAAGCCAATCGCTAAAATCAGCAAGGGCAGGAGAAATTTAATTAATTTTTTCATGCTGTTATAAGGAAAATCACAGAATTGACTATTGCATAAAGATTTTAGTTGATTATAATTTATATCACTTAAATCTTTGTACAGAACATTTTTTATTGTTTGAATCAGAATTCTCAAAATTTTATAATGTTCAGAATTAAAAAACAAGTGAGTTTTCATTAACTTATGATGTTTTAAATTCTGTTAATTCTTAAATTCTGAAAATTCTGATTCAAACAATTGAAAGTGATTTAAATCAATGAAAAAAAAGGAAATTATTGTGACAAACAATGCAACTCAAATATTAGGACAAACAGTGGTTGTCTTTTCTAAGAGCTATTTGCCTATCAGTCAAATTAATATCAGACGGGCGATTATTCTCCTTGTCACAGAAAAAGCGGAGCCGCTTGTTGATTTCGGCAATGATAGTGAACCTATAGAAGTTCGTTCACCGACGATGGTGCTTTTAGTGCCTCAATATATTCGCTTAACTGTTAATCATAAAGAGAGGGTATGGCGAGTACCGACAGTCAATCGGCGAGAAGTTTTACGGCGTGATAGACATACTTGTCAATATTGTGGCAGTATGAAACATTTGAGTCTCGATCATGTGATTCCCACTTCAAAAGGGGGAGAACATGTTTGGAATAATATTGTAACGGCTTGTGAACCCTGCAATAATCGTAAAGGGGATCGTCTGCCAGAACAAGCAGGTATGGTGTTACGCATTAAACCGAAAGCACCAGTACATCCCATAGTTGCTTTTGGGGCGCAATTTTGGCGTGAACATAAATTAATGGTGAATGGTTAATGGTGCTAAAAATGACTATTTTCTGTCAAAAGTGACATTTTTCTGCCATATTTATTAATTAATAGATTTAGCTTTATTAGATCGTTTAACCATTTCATGATATTTTCTATCACCAGGGCGATAAAGTTGTGAAGCGTATCTCTCATTATAGAAATCTTCATCAACATGAAGTTTTGTATCCTGACCTCCCAATTCTCTCACAAAATATTTAAATAAAGGTTTTATCGGCAAAACGACAAAAGTCAGCATAAAAATGAGCCATAAAAAAAATTCGAGTTCAGTCATTTTAAATGATCCTTAAATTTAGAACGGTCATTTAATTATTAATATTAATTATTAATAAGGAATGTGCATAAAATCGTTTCGAGGTTTCAGTTTTTTGAAGCGGAAACCTCGAAAACTAAACCTGTCATGTTTGAATTCGAGGTTCAAGTTTTTCTTCAAAAAACTTGAACCTCGAAACGTTGTAGAAGTTATTTTGTACAGGTTCCTAATAATTTCTAAAACTTTCAGAATTTCTAAAACTTTCAGAAGTTTTATTTAAAACCTCTCTATACAGACATTTTTTTTACAAAAATACCGTTATTTTAAATTAATTGGCACATCATTTGCTTATTAATTAGGCATCTCCTTATGTGTAGTTGGTTTAACCTCTCGTCGTTTAGTTTGGCGAGAGGTTTTTTTTTGCTCATAAGCGACAGCGTGGTTTTTTCCCTCTGACTTGCTCATAAAGTGACATCGCTTTACCCATAATTTGGTTCAAACGAACAATGCGCGTATCATGCGAAGGATGGGTCGAAAGAAATTCTGGCGCTTGCCCTCCCCCACTCCGACTCATATTTTGCCATAAACGAACACTTTCTTTAGGATTAAATCCCGCCTGAGCCATTAAATATAAACCCAATTCATCCGCCTCACTTTCATGAAGACGGCTATAAGGCAAAAGAATACCCACTTGTGCCCCTAATCCTAATGCCCCCATCAATACTTGTCCCCCTTGCGTTTGCGTATTACTGAATGCTTGAATCAGTGCCAAACTTTGTTGCAAAGCCATCTCTTGGGAAACGCGCTCATTACTATGATTAGCAAGGACATGCGCGATTTCATGCCCAATAACAGCCGCTAACTGATGCTGATTCTCAGCAATTTTCAACAAACCTGTATGTACACCCACCTTACCCCCCGGTAATGCAAAAGCATTGGCGGACTTATCACGAAAAACCACCACTTCCCATTGCTTCACTGGACTATTGCTGACTTTAATCACTGCGTTAGCAATACAAGTCACATAGCGATTAACGTTACGACGAGTTTCTATTGGTTTCTCCTGTTTGAGCGTTTGAAACGCTTGGTTACCCATTTTGTCCAATTGAGTAGGGGAAACCAAATTAAGTTGGCTGCGCCCTAACGGCGAAGTCGCACAACCAACTAAGATTAAAAGACTTATTCCTATCACAATTCGCTTTTTTAACATATTCTTTGCCCCCTTGATAGTGGTAAAATTAATATAACTCGATCATCAAGTTTTCTCGTGAACCCAAACAATAACGACAAGGATTGTAGTGCTGGAGGGCGGAAATATTCAGGCCATCGAGAAATCCGATTTTTTCAAAAAATCGGATTTCTTTGCCTTTAAAATGGTCTGGGAATTTCCGCCATCCTGTAGTAGTTACTGTTGTCAGACGAAAAACTGGCGGCTTGATCGAGTATAATATTTCACTTTTTGATGTTTAATGAGTTATGCTTACGCATTCGTAAAATTAACTTACTTTTATAAACTTAAAAAGAGTTGTCCAAAATTTTTAAACTTCAGAGATTTAGATTAAAATCTAGTGACTGTAAAAAGAGCCTCTTGCAAAAATATCCCGTCTTCGGGTTAGGATTCTTTTGCACACCTAATAATTATTATAATTTATCTTGGAATAGAAATTCATAAATACCCATACAAATACAAAGTTTTTAGAGTGATAAACTTTAAAATCTTGCTTTATTAAGAACAATATGAGTAACAAAAACAAACCTAAAATTTATCGTTTTGCTTTATACGGAGAGCCTGGTTCTGGTAAAACTTGCTTGCTTGCAACATTAGCCATGCCACGTTATCCACATCCTTATGGTCATAGTTGCATTTGGCGTTGTGTATCTGAACAACCTAATAAAATTGATCAAAATGAAATCAATGAGGATGAGATCGATCAAGATGAAATTGATCAATATGTCGAACAAGATGAACAAGATGAGCAAGATGAGCAAGTTCAAGATGAAACAGATTTGGATATCAGTGAACAAGACAAGTACTTAACGATCCAACATCGTAGTCAAAGATGGATGAGAACAGCCATTAATCAACTCTCCAAACGGGAGTTGCCCCCGTCTAATCCAACTGATGAAGAGCCTTTTATCTTTGAATTTGATTTCACCGCCGCAACGCATCAAACTTTCCGTATTGAATTAATAGACTATTCAGGTGAACTCATTGATCCTAATTTAAGTGAAACTGAGCGATCAGAAAGTTTGCGGAAAAAATTTGTAGAAATGGATGGCGTTTTAGTGCTGGCAGAAGCCCCTTTTAAAAACCCTCCAAAAGATCAGGCGCAAGGCTATGCTGATCTATATCCATTACGAAAAGCATTCAGTCGATTGCGGTGCGAAAAACAAACCTGTGCCGCATTAGAAATCCCCGTCGCCTTATTAATCAACAAATGGGACAGATACAGTCACATTGACTATGCCAATCCTGCCAATGAACAAGAAAAGCTAAAAGAGTTTCTCAATGCAACCACACCGCCTCCACATAAAGGAGTATGTGATGTCTTACAATATTCTGTGACAAAAGACAATTTTAAGGTATTTCCTGTCAGTGCCTTTGGTGCCAGTGAATCTCATCCACTTGATGACTCTGTTGAACGCCCTAAACAAGTCAATCCATCTATGGCCTTTTGTTTAGAAGATGCCTTTATTTGGTTAGCACAACGGCGCGATGCGATTGATTTAAAACAATATCAAGAAGAAGCGGCTCAAAATCTTGATTCCTATAAAAAAACCGGTTTAGAACTCCTAAAGCGTTATCCAACAACCTCAGAACAAGCGAAACAAATCAATGCGGTTTTACAAGAATGCCAAAAGGTAAAACGAAAACGCACAATATATGTAATAATTGCCATCGTCGGCTTATGGCTTATGGCTGAAACGACAATGGATATGATAAGTTATCAAGAACACGCCGTTACGGCAAACAGCCCCCTTATCATACACAAACAAGTTGGGAAAGCAGAAAAATGGCTGACTGAATATATTGCCGCGCCTTATTTTCGACATCTGATTTCAAAACGCTTTATCACTCAAGAAAAAGCCCAACACATTCTGGGAAAGTTACAGACACAGCGAGAAAATTTCTTGTGGGAAGCGGTTCAAAATGCACAAAAAGTCAATTTACAAGTCGCACTGACCCCGACTTCAGAATACCTGAAATCTTACCCTTATGGTTCACACGCGCAAGAGGTACAAGATATTAAACAACGCGCTGAATTTCAATGGCAAAAACAAAAAAATGAAGATGCGTTTCGTCAACTTGCAAGCCAAGTGCAAGAAAATCAGCAAGCAGAGAAGATCATTCCGATATTAGAAAAACTACGTCAGTTGCCTATACACCCGCAAGCAGAAACGGAGGACATGCGTCAACAACGAATCACATTAGAAAAAAAAATGTCTGATCAGTTGACACAACTCTTAAATCAGCAGAAATGGGAGCAAATTAGTCAAGAGATTACTCGGAAAGTGCAAATGGGAGAATTTCTAGCGGCAGCATTGCTATTAAACAAACAACCTGATACTCACTTAACCAAGGATTTCAAAGAAGATTTCAAAAAGGAAATTGTTGGGAAAATAGAAGAGCGAGTCACGCATTCCCTTAAAACCAATGATTCGTTAAACCTGGCGGATAAATTACTCAAGGAATACATGAACGACTTTCCTGGTTCACTACAAACGCAAATCGGTCAAATTAAAATCGAAAGGCTACAAAATAGTCTTTATGAAAGGCTCGATGAAATGTTCTATGAAGCCGCCAGAACATTGAGAAATCTCGAAAATATTCAGAAATATCTGCAAGAAGCCCCATTGAAAACAATGGCAAAGGAAATATCTGCTTATAAGGCGTTTTTAAATCGTACCGAACCAAGCACGTTGGTTCATGGACTGAAACTGAAACTGACGCAGATTTATTGGGAAGAGGTGCAGGATAAGAACAATACGGTTAGCGTTCACTTGAATGGTAAACAAGTGATTTATAACAATAAAGTGAACGCAAAACACCATTCATCAACGACAATCAATGGAAAAAGTCTTGCTTTCACAGCAAAACCTTCTGATCAGATCACCATCACGATTAAAGTGATTAATGAGGACATCTTTTTTGATGATGATTATGGTCATGCGACGGTGGAAAAGCCCATTTATGAATTAGCAGGCGACTATCGCCTCACACTTCGTAACCATAAGGGAGTTAAAACAGCTATCGCCTTTTTAGAAATTGAAGGCTATCCAACAGAACCCCCTTTACCCCAATGGCAACGTTAGTTATTTCCGCAATACCTGCCAGGTTTTAAAAACTTATCTCATATTCACTTAGGAATGAAAATGAAATCATCTCCGAAACGCTAACTACTTAACTACTCAGCGGTTAGTTTTGAAATCAATTTCAAGGCTGTTACCCGAAACTAAACCTGACAGGTTTTGAAAACCTGTCAGGTTTGACTTAAAATCGATACTGAGTCGTTACCCGAAATTAAACCTGTCAGGTTTGACTTAAAATCGATCAGGCCGCCTGTTTTTCGTCTAACAACAGTAAAGGTTTTGGAAGTTATTAAACCCTCATTCCTTATCATTCACTAAAATATGAAAAATACGAAGGAGCAATCAATGCCAAATAAAACGGTCAACACCGTTTCCGTTTCAGACAATGGGCAGGATAAAAAAGCCTCTGATTATTCAGATTATAAATTTGACTTAGGTATTTTCGCAAGAAATAAAATCACTGAGCCAGAAAGTACGGTGGAAGAAATCAGTACAAAGAATACGGCAATGCCGACACTTCCCGTTTCAGAAACCGCACCATCAAATACAGAAGAGCTTTTATATCGCTTGCGTCATTTTCATTTAGGCCATCCTGATGCCATAACAGAAACGGTGGGAGATGATTATGTCCCCGCCATGCTCCACGCCTACCGGAATGGCTCAAATGTGCGCTACGATTATCCACTCTTTCTCTATCCCACAGAAAGCATTGATGCTAATGCAGAACAATTGGCTAAACCAATTTCTCTTGTATTGCTAGAATGGGTAGAATCGTTTGCGCCCAATGCAGAAGCGGCTCGTATTCTAAAAGATAATTTACCCCGTATCGAAAGAGAATTACGTCAAAAGCTCAAAGAAACAGAAGGACCGATTTCAGCACTTCCCCTACTGTCAGAAGCGGGGAAAGCCTTGCAAAACGACCTCGAATTGGCCGAAGACAATAATGCCCGTCTTCAGGCGGACTTTGACAAATTGCTTGACACCATACCCACAGACGGTCAATTACTGGGATATGGACGCTATGCCGCCATTCATTTATTAAATCATGTGATACGCAGCCGCCTTCTCCCCCGACGCACTCGTTTTCAGGAAACCATTCAGCAGCACATTCGTGGTTTGAAAACACTTTTAGAAGTCGAATGGGGTAAATCGGATGAATCCACAGAGCCTAGAATGGTACGCGACAGTGTTGGAACGGCTGGAACACGATTTGATCCTGATGCGTTATCAGAAGTGATGGGACATTCGCGCGGCTCCATTTCCATGTCGTCTGAACGGCATGAACGGATTGAAAAAGCCTTACAAACTTTGCAAGAATACCTACAAAGCGAAGATCCGATTTTGATCAGAATTATTCACTCTGATGAACTGACAGGTGCTTGGTTAGAAAATATTCCCACACTTGAAGCGTTTAGCGAACAGGAACCCTGCAACAAGGCGACCACACTTTTTGATCAACAAGTCGCTAAATGGGCGAAAATTTTCGGCGCAGTGCGAATCGCGCAATTTGAAATGGATAACATTTATGATCCAAATGTTCATAATCCTTGGTTTGCAAACTTCACTTGGGAAGCCTTTTCTAAAGAAGAAATATTGCTTTTGCCCGCCGTCATTGCCATTGAATCTGCGAATCGAGCCGCTGGTGAAAGTATGAATGCCCTTTCTCGCCTGTTAAGTTCAGGGCGTCCTGTGCATATTCTACTCAGAGTCAAGGCACATAGTAACCCCCATATTTCAGCTGATGAGGACTCCTTTCTCAATTACCGGTTTGAATTCGGCTACTTCGGCATCAGTCATAGGCAAGCAGTGGTATCACAATCTTCTGCTGCGAGACATCAGCATCTATTAACACAATTCTTATCGGCACAGGATGCGACACGTACTTGTCTTCATATTGTCAACACTGCGGTTCAACATTCCGTTCACGGTATCAATTCCTGGCTAGTTGCTGGTGCCGCTCTTGAAAGTCGAGCGCACCCCTTTTTCTGTATCAACCCAGAAGCAGGCGATTCTTCAGCAGAACGTATGGATTTCACGGGCAATCCCGAAAAAGAAATGGATTGGCCTGTTCACCCGTTTCAATACCAAAACGAAAAGGGCGAAATCGTCACGATGGAATTAGCCTTTACATTTGCTGACTATGCACTCCTCGTGTCACATATACGTCAATATTTTCGCCTCGTGCCAACAGGCTATGACAGTGAAGCGTTAATCCCTATTGAAACCTATTTATCGGCTTCTCCAGAAAAAACCTGTTGTCAAAAAATACCCTTTATATGGGCAGTCAATAGCCAGGGTGAATTACGCAAATTAGTCGTGTCACGCGCCCTGATTTTAGCCTGTTGGGATCGCCTGAATTATTGGCATACTCTGCAAGAACAGGCGGGTATTAATAATAAATATGTTCACCAGGCAGTACAAAATGCGCGTGAGGAGATTCAAGCTGAAGAACAAGCGGTGCGTGAACGCCTTGAAGTGGAATATGGAGAAAAATTGGAACAAGTCCGTTCTGAAACGGCCAGCGATGTGATGCAACGGCTCACAGATGTTTTACTTGGACTGGATGTGACAGGGAGTTCCCAACTCAGAAAGCTAACCACGCCAGCATATAGCACGCCGTCTCCTCAAGTTGCTGATAAAGAACCAGCGGTTGAAAAAGAAGCTGAAGAGGAAGCTGAAAAAGAAGAGGAAGTGGTCTTTGATGATCCTTGGATAGATAGCGATCTTTGTACCAGTTGCAACGATTGCCTCAATATCAATTCGATGCTGTTTGTCTATAATGAAAGTAAACAGGCGGTTCTTGGTGACTTAAATAGTGGCACTTATGCCCAATTGGTTGAAGGTGCGGAGGTTTGTCCAGTTAATTGCATACACCCTGGCAAGCCGCGCAATCCAGATGAATCAGGGCTAGAAGAACTGATTAAACGGGCTGAACCATTTAATAAATTGTGAGTATCAAAGTAAATGAATAGTTAAGTATAAATGCACTTTGTCGGGATAGTAATTTATCAATGTTCCCGACAAAGGTTTGAATCAGAATTTTCAGAATTTGAGAATTGTCAGAATAAAACCTAAAATAAGATATTATTTTCATTAAGATATTGATTATATTCTGTTTATAAATTTAAACCATTTGTAACGACTCACTCATCAGTACAACTGAGTGAGGTACTACCCTGAGTAATTACAACCATTTTTGTAACTATACTCAGAACGGGAATAAATTGAACTTTTTTAATGAGGAATGTGGGCAAAAAAACACTTGCCCACCCTACATACTACTACTGAGTAGTTACCCATTTTTTTAAAAACTAAAAATCAATAATTTATTTTGAATCTCACTTTATTCTGAAAATTCTCAAATTCTCAAATTCTGATTCAAACAATATTCTAGGTTTTTTTATCGAAAAAACTTGAACCTAGAATCGAAGCGAAAATTTTTCTTCAAAACAGCCTCGAATAGACTCCAAGAAACATCACAAAGCCATATTTCAATCAATAAGAATCACCAAAATGAACAAATTGACTTTCTGGCTAATATTTGTCTTCTCTCTCACAGTATTACCATTATATGCTGTCGCAGATGTTGAAAGCCGCTTAAAAGAAGATATTGATAAGAAAACCGTAGAAGTTGATGATAAGGAAATCACAATTCATGATAAAAGCAAATCTAATGACGTTTCAGAAACGGCACAAATCCACTCGAACAGCAAAACGTTCAATGGTATTGTGACTGTAAAATGGCCTAATGGCGATTCCTACAAAGGTGAATATGTTAATGGAAAACGCACAGGTAAAGGGCTTTATATTTATGCAGATGGTGCTCGCTATGAAGGTGATTTTTTTGAGGGTAAGCGTCATGGAATCGGCATATTTACTCATGCTCATGGCGATTCCTACAAAGGTGAATACGTTAACGATATGCGTCATGGTAAAGGCATATATATCTGGGCTAATGGTGATCGTTATGAAGGTGATTTTTTTAAGGGTGAACGTCATGGTAAAGGTAAATTAACCTGGGCGGAGGGAGAAGTTTATCAGGGCAATTTTGTTGAAGGGAAACGTACTGGTAAAGGTGTTTATATCTCTAGCGGTGGAGATCGTTATGAGGGCTATTTTGAAAAGGGTAAACGTACAGGAAAAGGTGTTCTCACTTCAGCCAATGGTTCTCCTCAAATGTCGTCATTTAATGAAAATCTCTATATTATCAAAGCGTTAGATTTTAAAAATAATGGTGTACTCGTTTATGGCAATATAGAGGGGGAAAGCGAAGAGGATGAGGAGAGTGAGGATGAGGAGAGTGAAGAGAGTGAAGATGAAAAGGTTGATAGCAATATTCAAGAAAAAAATCATTAAATAAATCATTGGCTATCTACTTAAAGGACTAAAAAAATGAAACACTTTTTATTCCATAAATTTCGTACAGTATATAACTTAGATCGTTGGATACGGCAACATTTTACCCCGACTGGTTTATTGGTACTCGGTGGCTTTGTCACTGCGGGGGCATTTGGACTTGATACCCGGCAAACATTGGCGTATCAATTATTTTCCCTACTATTCGCATTGCTATTATTAGCCATTATCAGTCCTCTTTTTTTCCGAAAAGTACATTTAACAGCGCAACGTGATTTGCCCCAATTTGCCACTGTAGATGAAACGCTGCATTATCAAGTACAGATACAAAATCATACCCAAACACTACAACGCAGTTTAACTTTACAAGAAAATATTCAACTGAATCCGCCCAGTTTTGAAACCTTTTTACACGCAAAAGAACCCGATCATGAAAAACGTAACTGGTTTGATAACTATGTCGGATATCCGCGTTGGAGTTGGTTAATGTACCTCAGTAAAGGTGCAGAAATTGCTGAACAAAACCTGCCACCCATTCCGCCAATATCTTCTGAGAAATTCAATCTTAAAAATGTTCAGGCTTCACTCTCCATTAAAATGACACTCAAACCTTTGCGGAGAGGTTATGTGCATTTTACCGGTTTTAGCGTTGCCCGCCCTGATCCTTTTGGGCTTTTTAAAGCGTTATATACGATTGACAAACCAGATAACTTATTGATTTTGCCCAAACGTTATCCCGTCGGTGAAATTTCATTATTCGGCTCAAGAAAATATCAACGCGGTGGCGTATCTTTAGCAATGTCAGTCGGTGATTCTGAAGAATTTGTCTCATTGCGCGAATATCGTCCTGGGGATCCATTGCGACATATTCATTGGAAAAGTTTGGCTAAAATCGGTAAACCCGTCGTCAAAGAATTTCAAGATGAATTTTTTGTTCGCCACGCCCTGATTTTGGATACTTTTACGGAACAATATGCCGGAGAAATTTTTGAAACCGCTGTATCCGTTGCCGCCTCCTATGCGTCTGCGCCGCGTAGTCCTGAAGTGTTATTAGACTTAATGTTTATCGGCACAAAAGCCTATCATTTTACAAGTGGGCGCGGTTTAGCCAAAACCGATCAATTATTAGAAATCCTCGCTTGTGTAGAAGCATGTACTGATCAACCCTTTCACTTATTGCCCCCTTTAGTTATGAAACACGCTGCTTCCCTCAGTGGTTGCTTATGTGTTTTATTAAACTGGGATACCGCCCGTCAGCATTTTATAGAATCCTTAAAAAACTTATCTCTTCCACTTTTAGTTGTTGTAATAAGCAAAGCTCAATTAGAAATTGATAAAAATAAATTCCCAGAAGTGCATATTTTATCCACTGACGCGATTGCTGAAGAATTAGTGAAATTATAATTTTTTCTGGTTCACAAACTCTGTTTGGGAACCAGAAAAATGAAATGGTGGGTTTCGCTCTACACCCTGCTCTTGTTCTTTGACGGCTTCTATAAAATTATATTTTAACACAAACCTGACCAGTTTTGAAAACCTGTCAGGTTTAAAATCAAGAAATCCGATTTTTTCTAAAAATCGGATTTCTAAACTTGTTTAGGCACTCGACGCAGAGCGTCGAGGAAAGCGTTCCCAAACAGAGTTTGGGAACGAGAAAATAATAAATGAGCCTGCCTGGCTTCACTTAATGACATTGACGCGCCAGCATGGGAACGTTTATGACTATCAATGCGAATTAAGAGTTAAAAATGGAGTTCGAGGTTTAAGTTTTTATTCAAAAAACTTAATTCGAGGCTAAAGTTTTTTCTTCAAAAAAACTTTAGCCTCGAATCGAAAACGCTTCAGCTTTGGGCGTTTTTTGGACGGGCTGACAAAGCTAAAGCATTCGAGGTTTGAGTTTTTTGAATAAAAACTCAATTCGAGGTTCAAGTTTTTTTTACTGAAAAAACTTGAACCTCGAATCGAATGTACTCCAAAGCAACAAAGTTAATGTTGTATACCAAAGCAACAAAGCTAAAGTATTCGAGGTTAATTGTTCTTCAAAAAACTTTAACCTCTCACGTTACGCCAAAAAATTCGATAACTTATGATTTAATACATACTACGTTAAATAGAGAAATTTCAAAATATGAAAAAATCAATTTTTAAGGAAGGTAAAAAATATACCTTTAGCGTTGAAATGAATAATCCGACGGAAGAAATTGTTGGAGAATTTGGGTATTCTTTTTCTTATGAAGTTATTAATCTTCCTCAATCAACAGATTATAATATTGCTGATATTAAGAAACTTCAGGAAACTTACTATCAAATTATTCCCAAAATTTCTCTCAATTCAGAAATCGCTAAAAGAGCATTTTTGATTGCCCCAATTTTGACAGAAATCGCTAAAAATACCGATTCTAAAATCAATGTCGAATATACGATAGAAGTTGATGACAAATTAAGTGGTTCACTTGATTATCTGATACGCTCAAATCAAGAATTGCTTGTTATAGAAGCTAAAAAAGGGGATTTAGTTTTAGTAGTAGGTCGGGTTAGCTATGTAGCTATGTAGGTCGGGTTAGCTTTTTTTGCAAAGCAAAGTAACCCGACATTTTCCTAAAAATTCAATTCGAGGCGAAAGCATTCGATGTTTTAGTAGATAAATGTCGGGTTACGTTGCGACGCCATCTAACCCGACCTACATGACTTATGATGTTTTCAATTCTTAAATTCTTAAATTCTTAAATTCTGATTCTAACAATGGAAAGTGATTTAAATCAATGAATTATAAAAAATTGTCCTGTACAGGTTTTTTCTTTTAAAAAAACTTTAGCCTCGAATTCTAAACTCGTTTATTAATATTGGTTGCGGTGGGTTTCGTTTCACTCTACACACTTGAGCTTATTTTATGTTTGGATAAAATTCATCTTGTAAAATTTGTTCAAGTGTATATTCACACTGTTTTGAAAATTGACTGGCTGCTATGCCAGTTTCTGCTTGCGCTAATTTAACGGCATCATGATAGGATTTTCTCATCAAAGTTTCAAGTTGATTATTAAGGCTGGGGCTATCTTCCAATTGCTTTTGAATTTGATAGCGTTGTTCCACAATTGAGCCTCGCCAACTGTTGCAGCGATGTGTTGACTGATATTGCCACTTGAGTAAATGAGCCAATAATATCACCAGCCGGCTTAGAAGCTCACGCCTATCACGTTTTGCCAGACTTTCCAACTCATCAATTAAAATTTCCATATTAAGTTCAGACAAACGTCCCTGTTTGAGCAAATCTATCGTATGCTCAAGCCAACCATAAAAATCTTTTTCGTATAATACTTGGTTAAGCATGTTCAATCCTGATCATTAATGGCATAAATCATTGGGGATCGAGGTTTTAGTGAACATAGAATGTCGGGTAGGTATTTGTGACTTTGGCGAATCAAGAAATCCGATTTTTTCCAAAAATCGGATTTCTAAACTCGTTTAGGCACTCGACGCAGAGCGTCGAGGAATGCGTTCCCAAACAGAGTTTTGGAACAAGAAATAAACAGAGTTTGAAAACGAGAAAAAATCAATCACTTTGCTCCTTTGATTTTGTATTGGATATTGTTTGCCCATGATTCCATAACTCATATTCACTAATATCAATATCACTATTCCAAAATACTGCGTAGCCTCCCTGCTCTACTTGTATCATCTTAAACATAGCTAAATTCTTCAATGGAGAAAATCTTTCTTTTTTTAATAAAGGAACCACATCATATTTTTTCTTTTGTCTATTTTTGAACTCAATCACCAAAGTATGATCATCAATTGCTTTTGCGGTTAATATTTTTGGAACAATCATTTTTACTCCAGTGAAGAAAGTTTATGAAATTCTTGTTTATTCCACATTTCGAGCAACTCATTTTGGTTTATCGTTGCCCATTCAATTACCAGTTTCTTTGCTCTTTTAGGCAGATCACCTTCAATCATTTCAATGGTATTAATATCGAATAATCCAACATATTCACCATATACAGCATGAAAATGTGGTGGGGGATGATCGCCAAAAAATAACTTGATAACTATTCCATAAAATCTTGCAATTTCAGGCATCTTTAATTCCTATTTTTTTTTCTAACACCGTTCTGGAGCCGCCGTCTGCTCCAAGACCAAGTTAGGATTTTTTATTGTATTGCAATTTTGGACAGATTCATAATTGAAATAATCCTCTGCCCCTACAAACATCTTAACGAGGCTTAACACTATCTATATCGAAAGTAAAAGAACCTGTTGTTTGTTGATTCATTATAATATCATAAACGGCTATATCACCAGACGCATTTTGTGCGGACACACAAGGCAAATCAAGAAATCCGATTTTTTCTATAAATCGGATTTCTAAACTCGTTTAGGCACTCGACGCAGAGCGTCGAGAAATGCGTTCCCAAACAGAGTTTGGGAACGAGAAACAGACCACATTTATTTTCAAAGCGTTTTTGCTAGTTTTTTGATTCTAAACGAATAGTTTTTTATTATGTTGGAGGAAAAATAAAACGTGGTATGTCCCCTATTTCCTACATTGAAATCTCATCAAATCATCAACGTTGATCTCGCTCCGCTCGTTACTTCGTTTCCATAAAAAAAAAGCCCCAAGTTAAACGACTTGAGATTTTAAGTTGATTTGGGGTTCGATTCGAGGTTCAAGTTTTTTCGGTCAAAAAACTTGAACCTCGAATTGAGTTTTTTTTTCAAAAAAACTCAAACCTCGAAGGGTGTTTTGAGATTTTCCCCTTTTGCCTGTCAGTTATTGCCGTTGCACCAAAAATACGTTGCTCAGCCTACCTGTTTCCTTTTTTCCGAATCATATCAAATTGAATCATGTTAAAATAGACAATTTGAATTTATAAAATTTTAAGTCGACTCGTTCAGGAAATGCACTTTATTAAAGAGAGTTACAAAAATGAAACCAGAATTTATTTTGACCGGCTATATTGAAAGCGCGTTAGCCGAGGCGGAATATGACAAGCTTGAGGATGGCACCTTTTGTGGGATTATTCCCCTTTGTAAAGGGGTTATTGCATTTGGAAACACACTCAAGCAATGTGAAAATGAACTTCAATCGACACTCGAAGAATGGGTGCTACTTGGATTGAAGTTGGGACACCCTTTACCCGTCTTGTTTCAATATAACCTTAATCAGGAGTCTAAATATGAGCCGATGGCGGCCTTGTAAACGTGCATTATTTATTAAACGGTTACGTCAATTGGATTTTGAAGGACCGTGTTCAGGAACAAAACATCAATTTATGATTTATGAACATCACCGTTTAAGTATTCCCTCAAATTCAGAATATTCTATCCCACAATTAAAGATGATGTTGAAACAAGTTGAATCAATTATTGGAATAACGATTACACCTGATTTTTGGGAAAACTTATCATAATAATTAGTTCCCATAAAAAAAAGCCCCAAGTCAAACGACTTGAGGCTTTAAGTTGATTTGGGGAAGGGGTGGGGTGATGAAAATTCGGCTTTTTAAACCTTGAACACCCATTCCCTGATAAAAAATATTTATTTGAAAAACAATCATTTAAAAAGTTTATTTTTATTCACCATTCGAGGCTAAAGTTTTTTTAAAGAAAAAAATTTCGCCTCGAAATCATTCATCATTTCGAGGTTTTATAGCGTTTTTCGTTTGGGTGAAATACAAAAAAGGGCAACCATAAAGGATTGCCCCTACAAGATGATGTATTTCACTCAAAAGGGAAATGCTATAGTTTTTTTTCAAAAAACTAAAACCTCGAAAACCATTCACCATTTTCATCACCCCAGGGAAGGGGTGTTTTGAGATTTTACCTTTTTGCCTGTCTATATTAAGTACAACGGATTAGGGAATAGAACGGATGGATTCAAGGTGAAAGTTTCGGAGACACTGTTCTAAGTCTTCCCCTCTGATTATCAATCCGTTTTATTCCCTAATCCGTTGTACTTATTTAGTGTGATAAAAAGTGAAACAGAAATCCGATTTTTTCAAAAAATCGGATTTCTCGGCATCAAAATCCGTTTATTCCGTCAATCCGTTGTACTCAATTTAAGGAGTAAAAAACCATGTTTTACAAAAAATCAAATATAATCAAAGCATTAATACTATTTCCGCCTATCGCACTGGCAGGCTCCCTTGATTCACCAGCCCCGCCAGGCTATAATAAATTCTGAAACGATTTCCATCTAACTTATTGATAATATTAGATATATTAAGTAATTCCAAGATACTTTCGTAACAGATTAACACAACAACCAACCACTTAACCAACCCCTTCCTCAAAATCTCATCAAATCATCAACGTTGATCTCGTTCCGTTTGTTAGTTTCCATAAAAAAAGCCCCAAGTCAAACGACTTGAGGCTTTAAGTTGATTTGGGGAAGGGGTGTTTTGAGGTTTTACCTTTTTGCCTGTCAGTTATTGGTGGTGGGCAACAAAAAGACGTTGCCCACCCTACATGGCTAGTGAACAGTGATACCAATTCCCGTTCCAATTATTTCCGGTATCACCTCTTCTGTCACATTTTTGTTCTTACTTTCTTCGTGATAATCCACGTAGGTTTCAATAGTCTCATTCGTATTATCTTCTACATCTACTCCCTCGCAAGAAGTTTTATTGTTATTGCAAGCCGCTGTCTCACCAACTAATTCATTAGGTTTTATAAGTGGTTCAGTTGCTATAATTAGCATAGCAGTTGTTCCACAAGCTGTTACCACAGCAGCAGCTATACCTATACAAAAGCCAAAACATTCACCATTTGGATCAATAAAGTTAATGGGATTATCTAGCACATACCCATAAAGATTACTATCCCCACCATCAAACAAAATTGGGTCTTTAGCCGTCCACCGTCCAGTTTCTGCATCGTAATCCCTAGCTCCAAAACGCACTAACTCCGTTTCCGCGTCATAAATCCCGCCTGCAAATCCAAACGGTTGGAACCCAGAATTAGTGTCATTAGTGACATTGCCAAACGCATCATAATTCATGCGTTGTATGACAGAACCATCATTGATGTTAATGACTAATCTTGGACTGCCCAAATGATTACTCAGGATACGATAGGTATTCCCACCCTTGACCATGTAATCAGGCACATTGGCTTTTGTTCCATACACAAACCGCGTGATCACATTGCCATTGCCATCTAATTCCGCAACGGGATTGAGGCTACCTTGATACAAAAAGCCCTGCGTCAAAACACCATTAACTTTCTTACCAATGCGGCGATTTCTGCTATCAATGACATAGTCAATCTGTTTGCCATCAGGCAATTGTACTGCCCAGAGATTGCCCAGCACATCATAAGTATAATGAGTGGTTTCCCCATTGCTGGTTTTAGTGAGCAATTCGCCATTAGCGGTATAAGTATAGCTATTGTCGCCATATTGCGTTAAGCGGTCTTGTTCATCATAGGAACCGTTGACAGTAGCCTGCGTTGTCGCCGTCAAGCGATTACCATTGCTGTCATAGCTATATTGTTCGGTCATCACGCCATCTTGAGTGACCGTGATTAACCTACCCGCATCGTCATAGCTATAAACATCAACCTGAGTTACGCCTTCAATCGTTTCAGTCTTTTGGGTAATCCGCCCCAGTTTGTCATAGGCGTATTGGGTACTATAAAGGGCATTACCGTCATCAGCTGCCGTTTCACTTGCCATTTCCCCAAAAACGCTATAAGTGCGTGCCGTCTTGATACGTCCTAACTCAGTAGCAGTAAGTAAACCCAATTGGACATCACGAGTCAGCGTCAAATCGCCGGCTTGCGTCAACAAACTATCCGCATCATATTGATAGTTAATAGTATTCGCATCGTTAATATGGGTGGCGATAGCGCGAAAATCATTATCATAAGTCAGGGAAAGTTTGCCCTTGACGGCTCCATTGTCCCAAATTTCGGATAAGGGCAATGAACCATCGTAGGTATAACTCAAGGTACTATTATCAGGTGCTGTCATCGTTATGAGGTTGCCAGTCGTCGCGTCATAAGCATAACTTTGTTGACCATTGGGCAAAGTCACACTTTCTAAACGACCCGTTGTCGCACCATAGTTAAACACTACCGTTTGACCATCAGGACGCTTAATCTGGGTTAATTCTTTATCCAGATTGTATTCATAGCGCGTCTCTGGTGTTGTCAACCCCGCAGCGGGTGGCGTGTATTGCGCCTGTAAGTCTGCCTTGTCATAAGCAAAATGATGAGCCGGACGACCCGGCGGTGTAATTGCCGTGACATTGCCATTGGCATCATAGCTATACTGAATCTGCCGCCCATCCGTCAAGGTTTGGGTGAGAACTCTACCCACCGCATCGTAAACAAAACTGACTTGACGACCTAAAGCATCAGTGAGATGGCTGATATGACCCTGACTATCATAGCCAAAGGTGATCGTTCTTGCCTCTGCACCTTCACCTTCAATCACTTCCGTCAAACGACCTCGTTCATCATAGTGATAGTGAGTATCCACTAAACCAGATGTTTGCTCTTTGACAACGCGCCCTTTATCATCAAGATAGGAAACGCTTTGTCTGCCAGCAGCACTGGTCGTCGTCATCGTTTTAGCGGCTATATCGTGAACGCTCGTCGTGGTACGCTCGTTAATCGCCACCTTGTCAGTGACCTTGGTGAGCATAGAAGCTTCATAAGTGCCGTAGTCTTCAGTTAATTCCACTCGCTTTTCAGTGGTTATTATCTGACTTAAACCACTGGGCATTTTAATCGTCGTCTTTTCTGGCACAGACGATTGACCCGTACCATAGTTAAAGCGCGGATCATAACCTTCTTTAATTTCAGTGATGGTACCATCTGCACGGATAATTGTTCTGATAACACTATCGTAATTATCCTGTTTAAGTATTTCAGTCACCGTGCCATCAGAAGCGGTATTAATGCGTTTGAGATCGCCACCACCCAAGTTCTCAACGGTGAAACTGGAGACACGACCCCCGCCGCTAGTCAGAGTGATGGTATAAGCATTATTATCTGGAAGTTCAGTACGCTCAATCGTCCAACCACCGCCAGCGGGGTTTACCTCTTTAATAAACAAGCCAAACTCGTCATAGTGATACTGTGTCACTTGAGCGCGTGGATCAGTGTATTGGGTTAAAAGACCTTCTGCACTGTAAACCATTTGGTGGCTTTCATTCGCTGGATTCGTGACCGACGCAAGATAGCCATTCGCATCTAGGCTTAGGGTAGTGCGTTGACCATAAGGCGCGACAATCGCTACCGCTTGATTATTAGCATCACGTTCAATCGTTGTCACATCGCCATCTATGTCAATGATACGGATTAAATAGCCACTATCATTATACCAAAATGTGTAAATGGCTTGCCCCGTCAAACTATCTAAGGTATAAGCATGAAGGCCCTTCTTAAACTGATACAGTAAACGACCATCTGCGGATGCCATTTGCCCATTAAAGTTGAATTGACCATCAGAAGTGGCATTATTCACTGGGCAAGAGTTGCGCCTCGCACGACGCTGATTATCCACGGAGACCAAATGGAAGCTCTTATGGCTGTTGGGCCATTTAGCCACATTGGTTTTATCGTAATGATCCCGTATCGCAAAGGTGTAATCAACAAATCCACCATCAGTCATCCGTTGATTACTGGCCTGAATTTGAAAAGGTTTATCCACACTGGCTAAGAAAGTATAGTTACGTTGACAACTGCTACTATATTTGTTTTCCTCCAAAATATGGAAATAGTCATTAGCCACAAAATTTTCGGGTGTCAGAATCGTATCTTCAAAAGCGACACCATCAATGCCACAACGGGTACCTTCCTCAATTACGGTTAACTCTACAATGACATATTGCGCTAGGGCGACATCAGCCGGCATCAGCGCAGGATTGACATGCGGAGTCACTGTGAAAGTGATTTCGTTGTCGCGGGATGATGACACACATTGGGTAGCATGATCCACAGACTTTTCCAAAGGAGTTTTTGAACCACTGACGGCAATATCCAAAGTGAGTGCAGGTGTTTTATTGTTATCGTTTACGCCTTCTCCTTGCAATTGAACCTTTTTATATCCTTTCAATAACGGTGTAAATGTCGCATAAACATAATTGTTCGCATAAAAACTACCTGATCGTGTGGGCGCGAAAAAATGTCCCATACTCGGAGCGGCACCTGATGGCAATGGAGTATCTATGTTAATAGAATCTGTATTGTTAAGCCGCCATTGATTATCATCTCCAAAATCACCAGAAGTTCCTGTAAAACCAAATCCATCATTGTATCCGTTGATATAAACACGACTGGCACTTTCTGGGCTTAACCACTGAATGCTATCTGGTTCAACACGCGCCGCACCTAACAGCACCTTGCCACAATTATCAGTGCAATGACTGATGCGAATCTCGTTATCAGTCAACTCAATGGTTTCCGGCTCTGGTTTCGGCTCTGGTTTCGGCTCTGGTTGTGGTTCTGGCTCTGGTTTCGGCTTTGGTTGTGGTTCACTGTCATCGCTGCTATCGTCTTCAACCGGTTTGACTGGAACAACCGGCGGACTATTTTTTCTTGAAGAAATGGACTTCATTGGTTTTTGTCCACCATCACCCCGATACAATATCTTGGCTTTAGGCTCATAAGTATGATGAACATCCAAAGTTAAACCACCCAATCCAACAGTTCGAGCTTCCCAAGCACCAAGTGTATTGGTATATTCTCTAGTGCGTTTTACCTCTTCACGCGCCGGAATAACTGTTTTAGTACCATCGCTAGGATAGCCGAAAGTTTGGGCAACATTTGCTGGCACCGCGTAGAACCCGTCATACACATAGATGAGACGTACTTTTACCTGATGTTGACCTTGCATACTACGACCAAAAGCATCTTTGCCATCCCAAACAAAAGTATAGTTTTTCTCCGTTGTATCCTTCGGGAAGATTTTGACCATCTTTTGTCCAGCAATACTGATTTCCAACTCAATACGTTTCAGGCTATCAGGCAAAGGTTCATCGCCACGCAAAGGAATTTTTAAAAGATAGGCTGATTTACGTCCGATTACCCGATCACTGCGGTAGTTCAGATTGAAGGGCGTACCCGCAATAGGTATCTCTTCTCCCAAAACTTGTGTTTCTAGCTCAATCGTGCAACCTTGTTTTTGAGTCGTGTCACCACAATTACAGTCGTCATCACACCCTTTATCTTCAGGCTGGTTTTCCTCTGGATTAGTCGGTTCTTCTTCTGGCGGATTTGTCGCATCATCCGGCGGAATACGTGGCCAATTAAAATCCCAAGGCGTAAAATGATTAATCTGCACTCGCCACAAACTCTTATTAGTCGCATTAGGATAGAAAGAAACCAGTTGTTGTAATTCATTATCAGTGATGCTTAATTCAGCTAAAGCTTGTGCATCAGCAGCCTGATTACTACCATCAACATCTAAAACGGCTCGATCATTTTCAATTTTAAGAATTTGAACCACTTTACCATTATCAGAAGGTATCCACGCATTTTGAGTACGATCATACCAGCCAGATGGCACAATGCTACCCACAGGAAAACCGAGGAAATTATCCACATAAACAGGCAAAGGTTGATCAAAATCTACTCGCCTTGCATTCGCCGCGATAGCTTCTTCAAAATTGAAATCCACAGCATAAGTGTAACTACTCGTTGACGGCAAAGGCAGCGGCATGGCTTGTGGACCATTATCTCCCACCGTATATTCAGTTGCACGAATGCTTAAATTATCACCCAACGCTTGCACGACGCAGTTTGGCAAAGTCATCGTCGCCTTAGTTTGGGGCGGGAATATCACTATTGCTTGGCGACTACCATCCGCATCTGTTGACACAGGCGTTTGTGCAGTCTGCGTTCCAGCACTCAAATCTAAGCCAGCCCCTTGCTCAGGTGAAAGCATAGCGACATCATTAGCCCACGCATAATCTTGACGGATAGATGCGATTTTACGTCGGGTTGGCATATAGCCCTCTTTTTGATAATTGAGGGTTAATGAACTACCCCCATTAACAGCTAAGCTAAATTCACCCTTATCATCAGTCAATGTGTGACCATATTCACTATGGCTATCAACAGTTACAGTCACTCCAGGTAATGGTTGCCCTTCGGCTGTCATGACTTTGCCTCTCAAAATGGCAATATTATAGGAATTAATCGCTCCCTCCGCGACACATTTTTGAATGGCATCGGGTCCGGTGTAGATAAATTCAGCATTCGCTGCCATAGAATTAATCACAACATTGCGATCAACGGAACGTATATTTGAAGGAATACCGGTACATTCCAAAGGATAAGTGATTATAGATGCTGATGAATCATTACTACTCAATTGCAAGTTAGCCGTGCGTAATCCTAGTTCTGAAGGCAGACATTGCACTGTCACCACTTGTTCCGCACGATCATCAGCAATTGTAAAGGGAAAATTAGGTGATAGGATATTGAAATCATTAGCATTTGTTCCAGTGATAGCAAAAGAGCTAATAGTCAAATCTGCATTACCACCTTCGCTAATGCTAATATTTTGGGTAGAAGCCGTACCAACATTGTCTATCTCACTGAAGAACTGAAGCGTACTATTTTGTGCAGGCGTGGAAAGATATTTTGGCACAAGCCTTACAGAAACACTGCCACTACCATATGAGAGAGCTACACCATTACATTCCAAAGTGTAGCTAATTTCAGGCATCAAGGGATCGTTACTACTGAGTTGCAAATTAGCTGTACGCAATCCTTTTTCAGAAGCAAAGCATTGTACTTTTATTTTCTTAGCTTTTCCGCCGTCGTCAATCGTAAAGGGAAAATCAGGACTAATCACTTTGAAATTATCGGCATTTTCACCAGTGATACCAATTAAATCAACCGTTAAGGGAAGTTTTCCCGTTTCGGTAATCCTGATATATTGCCCGACACCAGGCTTATTTACAAAACTATTGTAAAAGTTAATTGTACTATTTGGGCTTGGTCTGGAAAAAAAGCCAGCAGTTGGTAATGGTGTCAACGTTTTAGCAGATTGATATACCCGTTCTAGGCTGCGATTACCTTGCCCATCTACGGCTATGATCAGCACGTTGTAAATCGTGTTCGCCTTTAAATCCGTTAATTCGTATTGCGTTTGATCAGCAACAGTGGCGTAAAGCGTATCTTCATCAGGCACAAAATCAGGCACTTGAGAAACGTGAATTTCGTAGGAAATTTTAGGCGTGAGGCTAGAAGTGACTGGCAACCAGGTTAATGCCATTGTCTTATGATCTATGGCAGTCAATTCCAAAATGCCAGGAAAATAGGGCAATTGCGTTTTACTGGAAACCGTAAACCACCCTTTTTCTGGATCACGAGTCAATGTTTCACGGAAACTGTGAGTTTCTGATTCTCCTAACCTATACATACCCAGTAATTGGGCTGTTTCTGTCTTAGAATCATAACTCGCGTATGAACCTTTAACCTTGCCTTTAACCAATGCGACCTCCAACAATTGAAAAGTAGAAAAATCGTCATTCATAGCCAATAAATTGACTTGATAAACAATGACTTTTCCTAATTCATTTGTGACTTGAATCGCTGGGATGTGCATAATACCAGTCTGAACATCAAGCGTGGCGTAATGAGAAGGTTCTATCGTCGCCCTTATCATTTCAGGACTGGCAATAATGCTCTCATCGGGCAAACGATAAGCAAAACCAACATTTAATAAGCTCGCTGCCGTAATATGTCCACTATAAATCGGCACGGAATGAACTGATTTTAATGGAACCTGCTTCTCAAAAGGGACAAGACTTGTCATGTCCTGATCCCAGGCTAAAAGTTTGCCATCAGTATCCAACATAAATTGGAAGGGAGCAATTTCAGGAGGTGAAAATGGCTGATAATCTCCATAAACAAGAATATCAACTATTTGGTCAAGATGTTCAGGGGTCGCCGTGATATTGCCAGTAATATCCACATAACTGGCAGTGTCTTTTACGACTGATTTTTGGTAATCCTGACCATCAACGGAAATTCCCCCAGCAAACGAGGAATTGCCATCTTTAGCAGTACCAAGTATAGGCAACGGATTTTCTGAAATATCAGTATCTGCCGTTGCAGTAGTGGTTAAAAATAAGAAAAACCACGCAAAGACTAATCCTATTAACGGAATAAGATTAAGCCAGCGTAAACAATGCGTTTTTAAAGTCATAGACTTACTCCAAGGTGGTGCAATTAAAAGTCAATTTAAGTTTTATATATATAGTTGGGTCGTCTGACAGCATCAATGACCTAAACTATACGCCTGCCCTCATAATTTACGATGGTAAATAGGGGGTATATCTTAATATAAGGGCCATTTTTTTAATATCAAGTCCTTTTTGAAAAAAAAATTTTCAAGGTGGTTGATAATGTGACTTGAGCAATGATGATTGACGTGACCAATTTTTTATCTCTGCCCTCATATTATCAATTCGAGGCTAAAGTTTTTTCTTTAAAAAAAACTTTATCCTCGAACCGAATTTTCAGATAGGTACAAATTGAAGGTTCGCTTGGTTTACTATCCCCCTTATCACAGTAAATTCTATTGAAAGATGCTGGGGAAGACTGGAAGAACACTGGAATGGAGAAATTCTGAGGTGTATAAAGCCATAGAGTGGGCTAAAACAATGACTTGGAAAGGGATAAAACCCATTGTTCATTATTGTCAAAAGATTTATGAAAATGGGATAAAACTTACTGAAAAGGAAATGGAACCATAAGAGAATAGTTCGATCTCTCTTGTTACCCAAATGGGATATTACTATTGAGCCTTTAATTGGGTAAGTTTATTTTTTAAAGGTTCCTTACCCACCCTACATGTCACTGCCATTAAGTTAAGCCTTGGAGTCCATTCGAGGTTTGAGTTTTTTTTTCAAAAA
>JAOZSV010000343.1 GCA_029939505.1 Thiotrichaceae bacterium
CCGATTTTTTTTCAAAAATCGGATTTCTTAAATATCGTTTCGCCGCTTAGAAATCTAGGCTAAAGTTTTTTTGAAGAAAAAACTTTAGCCTAGATTCGATTTTTTTCAAAGATTTCTTAAACATCTTGGAAACATAGTGCGTAACATCAGGAATTAAACCTCGAAATTAGTCTACTTTAGCCTCGAATGCTTTTAGCCTTGAAATTTATTTCAAGGCTAACCGCTGAGTAGTTACCAAAATTAAAAGAAACCCTTTCAAAAAACAGGGTTTCTCACAATCGACTTTTTTAACCGGTTCAAAAACCTAATTCATCCAAAAATAACGAGTTTTAATATGATGTCCATTGATTATACACATTGTTTACGCCGTCGCTTTACCGAGAACATTTTAACGCCTTTGTTAGATGGTACTTCGGTGAATGTGGTGATACCGGAAATCGCTAACGAAGATAAAGAAGCCAATAGGTTGGTGAAGGATATTCAGGGCTGTGAGTTGCCAAATGCTAAGGTGTTGGCGGTGAATATGCTGACGAGGTTTAAGTTTTTCTTCAAAAAACTTAAACCTCGTCACTTGTCGCAAAAATTACAAGGCGTTTTTATTGGATTTATGGGAGCAGTATCATCATCAGCCAGCACAGGAAAGCCCTGATTTATTTGCCATTTTAGATGAATTGGAGAATGCAAAACAACAGTTTATCATTGTTTTAAATCGCCTGGATGCGATGTGTGCCAATGATGTTGATGTGCAGTTTGATCAAGATTTTTATAGCCGTTTGAATAGTTTGAAGAATTATCGCAATGTGGCGTTGTTGATTATAACGCAAGATAGCAGTTATCATGGTTTGTTGTTTAATATCGGCGGGCAGTTTAAAACCTCTCAATTGGATATTCAGGAAATTGAAAAATTACCTATTTTGACGGGAGAAGATGCGCGGTATGAATTGACTCAACGGCATCCAGAATTGTCAACTGTACAGATTTCTGTTGGAAAAAGGGCAACATCAAGAACTGGGCTATGATTATGGATTATTGAAGTATTTGTCGCAGCAGTTGCATAATTCTGATCCATCTTGGGATGATATGCCAAGTTTTAATCGGCAATTAAAAGATTGGCGCAAGCAATATAAACAGCAATCTAAACAAGGTGGGTATCATGCCACAAAAACCGTCAATGCTGTGGATAAGTATTCAAACATTTTCAAAGTGAAATCTTTGTTTAAAAAAATGTTTCTGGTTTTAAAGGTGGTATTGGCTGATCCGTTTCTTGCTTTGATTGAACTTATTAAAGAGCGGTTGAATAAAAAAAGTAAGGATTAATTGACGACAATTTCATTTTAGAAATCCGATTTTTTGAAAAAATCGGATTTCTTGAGGCGACAACCATGCCATCACCACTTTCGTTAAATCATTGGATACCCATTGCAAAGGTTTTATCTGTTCCACATTTGGAGACAGAATACCAACAGATGGAAACGATACTTGATGAGCTACTCAATCAGGTTGGTGATGATGAAACACATCCGTTGGCTGATTTATTAGAAACTCTGAGTACTTTGATTGAAGTTTATGAAGATGAACACCATAAGGTGGCAGATGCTCCCGCTCATGACGTTTTGCGGTTTTTGATGGATGAGCATAGTTTAAGCGCAAATGAATTACCTGAAATTGGTAATCAAGAAGAGGTGTTGAAGACGCTGAATGGACATCGTGGCTTAAATAAAGAGCAAATTCAAAATCTGAGTAGGCGTTTTCATGTTTCACCTGCTGTGTTTTTCTAATAGGCGATAGGTGGAATGGTTTCGATTCGAGGCTAAAGTTTTTTTTAAAGAAAAAACTTTAGCCTCGATTCTAGGTTCAAGTTACCGAAAAAACTTGAACCTAGAATTGAGTTTTTTGAAGAAAAACTCAAACCTCGAATGGTGAATGAATGTAAGTTATTGTTTTTCAAAAAAAATACTTTTCCTCGTTCCCAACGTCATCGTTGGGAATGCCTGTCACAACGCTCTGCGTTGCGGGATGCGGATTCAGGTAAGGGGACATTTGTGCTATTATCTGTGTCTAATTAATATTGTGCCAATGTCTCATTGACTCACTTTTCAATAAGCTATGGTTTACCTATATGAAATCAATACGTTTAACAAAACATGCACTTGAACAATGTGTTGAACGTGGTACTGACAAAACTGAAATAAGTGAAGCGATTAGAGTGGGTTCTATAGAACCGGCAAAACAGGACAGGTTACTTTATCGGGCGAATTTCCAATATAATAAATATTGGCAAGGAAAATTTTACCGAATTAAACAAGTCGCACCTGTCGTTAAAGAGGAAGCTTATGAAATAGTTGTTATCACTGTTTACACCTTTTATTTTTGAGAAAATGCTATGATGAGAATCAGTTACGATCAAGAAGTGGATGCCCTTTATATTCGCTTAGTCGGGAATTTACAGGAATGTCGCACGGTGCGTTTGACAGATGAAATTACCCTTAATATTGGGGCAGATGAACAGCTTGTGGGTATTGAAATTCTTGATGCCCAGGAAATTATTGGTCAGGGTGCCTTGCCTTCTGTAGAGTTGGAAAATATTGCGCTCGCAAGGGTTGGATAAAAAAAATTTCTGGTTCCCAAACTCTGTTTGGGAACCCATTTCTGGACGCTCCGCGTCCTGACACACGACGCAGAGCGTCGTGGAAGACATTCCCAAACAGAGTTTGGGAACGAGAGAAACTTGATGATCAAGTTTTTTTACCAGAACTAACTACAAGGATTTGATATAAACAGGGATAAGGCGACTCCCAAATAATAATATACCCGTAATGCGATTAAGTTAAGGGCGAACAGATTCGTCTCTACCATCACATCTTATGTGAATGGGTATCTGATTTTTTACCTCAACCATTTGAATTTTAACGTTTTTTTATGCAAGTTGACTTATCCTTGTTGACTTATCCTTGCTTATATCAAATCCTTGTAGTTATTATTGGAGGTAAAAAAAACTTGATCATCGAGTTTAATAAATATGATCTAAATCAGAATGAACAAAATTTGAGCAGGTTAATTTTAGAAATCCGATTTTTTCAAAGGATTTCTTGACGCGAAGTACAACGGATTTTAGAAATAAACGGATAAATGCTATCCAGTTTGTAACGACTCAGGTAGTGCCTCATTATAAGTACAACGGATTAGGGAATAAAACGGATTGATAATCAGAGGAGGGCTTAGAATAATCAAGTGTCTCCGAAACTTTTATCTGGAATCCATCCGTTCCCTAATCCGTTGTACTTAATAGAGATAGATGAAATCATGTTTTTAACACGAGGGAAAAAACGATGAAATACAACGTATTTCTTACACAAGAAAATCAAGGAAACTTTCATGCAATGGTACCCAATTTGCCCAATTGTCATGCTTATGCACCTACACGACAAGGGGCACTTAAAACGATTCATGAAAGCATGACTCAAGTTATCAATCGGAGTGAAATAATTCAACTAGATATATCCACTCAGCCAAAACGAAATGAAACGCCTTGGCAATGGTTTGGTGCTTTTTCTGATGATCCAACTTGGGGAGCATTATTTGATGAGATTGAACGCAAACGAAATGAACCGATATTCTATATTTAGTACAACTCGATCATCAAGTTTTCTCGTTTTCGAGGTTTTTGTTTTTTCTTCAAAAAACAAAAACCTCGAAACCAAACAATAACTACAAGGATTGTATATAAGATTCGAGGCTTACAGTTTTTTCTTTAAAAAAACTGTAAGCCTCGAATGGATTGGATCGAGGTTCTGCTCGTTTTTAATCCCTTTTTAAATCCTTGTAGTTAGCGTTTTTAATCCATTCGAGGTTCAAGTTTTTCTTTAAAAAACTTGAACCTCGAATCTTATATACAATCCTTGTAGTTACTGTTGTCAGATGAAAAACGTGATCATCAAGTTTAATGAATATAGTCTAAATCAGAATGAACAAAATTTGAACAGGTTAATTTTAGAAATCCGATTTTTTGAAAAAAATCGGATTTCTTGACGCGAC
>JAOZSV010000019.1 GCA_029939505.1 Thiotrichaceae bacterium
AGACATCGTGTAACCCTTGAAAACGTTTCACCGTTTTCTCTGTTGGGTTCCAAAACCCAAAAATGCTTTCCGTCTTTTTCATAACCGGTTTCCTCAGAATGATAAAAAGAAATGAGTATATCTTTTTATTGGAACCAGGTCAAGAATTAAAAACGGTTATTCGCATTTTAACGTCTTAAAACCGATTTTTTTTGGTTTCTTAAAACACGTATAACGTGGAAAACCGGTGATTTTCATTGAGAATTGCTGGTGATTAACATTTTTCTTGTGCAGTGGGTTATGTACGTCCATGTCAGCTATGTAGGTCGGGTTAGATTTTTTTGCGCAGCAAAAAAACGTAACCCGACATTCCCAGCTAGTACATTGTCAAGCTAATTTTGACGGGTAGTCTTAGACCTGTCAGGTCTTTTTGTATTACTTACTGATGTTACGCAAAGCTATTCTATCTTAGAAATCCGATTTTTTTCAAAAATCGGATTTCTTAAACATCGTTTAGCCGCTTAAACATCGCCGCTTAGAAATCCGATTTTTTGAAAAAATCGGATTTCTTAAACCTCTTGGAAACATAGTGCGTAACATCAGTTACTTAACTAGTGTCCATCCGGAAACGGCTTTAAAAATCCCAAAGCTGAAGCGTTGGACTCCAAAAAATGGGCTTCTTGGAGTACAACGCTTTCGCTTTGGAAGTGTTTCCGGATGGACACTAACTAATGCGCTATCACACCATATCATGATTTGGTGAGGAATGCTTTGTAATCCTCTACGTTGCCATTGTTGAAACAACATTCTATAATTTCCCGTCCCAGAGGAGATAAACTGGAACTGAGAAATGCTTTAAGATGTTCATGAAAATAGGTCTGCAATATCTTTGCGCCTTGATCATAACCCTCGTTCCCCACTTCTGGTTGCGTATTGACTTCTAAGAACCAGTGTGATAGCCCTGTTCCTTCAATACGCATAGAACTGAGTGCATAACCGAGCAAAGCACATCGTGCTGTAACGATTTGTGGTTTCTTAAATCGAGCATTTCCTCTTCGTGCCAAATAATCACGCACGAGCCACTGCGACATAAAACCGGTTTTCCATGCCCCGATGTGTTGGTTAGGAATCAGTATGTATTGTGTGCGCTCTGTTTCTTCAATTTGGCGTAGGAGCAGATTCGCTTGTTCGACTTTTTTACCCGTTGAAAATGGCCAATAACTTCCTACCCCTTCACTACTCATACTCTCAGTGTCAACAATACTGGGATTGCTAAAGCCACGCGGGACGACTAAACGCCACAGCCAAGCCAATGCAGGTGGTAGAATATGAACCATTCCTATAATACCGTAAGTCGGTTTTTCTCGTGTACAGGGTGGGGTCCGAATACCCATACTCCGAATATCTATATTAACGGGTTCTCGCGCCACAATGCCTGGAATGATTGAACGTGGTATGATCACTCGCGGATTTGGGCAGCTGATACCTGGACTGTCTTCAATATGTTCCCAAATTAATGCCCGACTACCAGGAACGGCATCAATATTAAGGAATAATAAAGGCTTTGAGGGGACTGCGGTTAGCTTTTCCAGTTCCGGATCAACACCATACTCGTTGATGTGATTAACACGGACAAACCAAGCATCTTCAGCATCAATGAGGCCAAGTTTGCCATTCTTTTGTTGGATATCTGGATGACATAGTGCCATATCGTCACAAATGGGATGCAAATCGCAAGTGCGTTGAATTTCCACATAACGTCTTTCACCAGTGACGGTATTATACCCTTTTAACATCCGCCCATCTGGCAAACGATGGGGTTGTTCGAGCATTTCACTTTTACCACTACCACTGGCACCCTCATGCATAAAAGTCACCACATTATCATACGGTGTAATCACTTGAACCGCAGAACAATGAGCGGTTATCCAGCCTTCCGCTTCGCCTTGGCGTATCAACGCACCATAAACCCCTTTTTTGGCACTGGGCCCCGGATAGAGATTGTATGAAAATATCTCGTGAATCTCATCCAATCGATTATGAACCACAATCTGGTTGCCATCAAAATGTGTTTGTCGAAAAGGCGGAGCCACATAAATAATGACTTTGGGAGAAAAGGATTCGTCTATTTTTTCAGAAGAGACAATTCCTTGTAGAAGAGCCAGTCCCAAGGCAAAAAAGGCCGCATTGACTGGAACAATTGCCAGAGCATCTTCGCCCAGATCATAAGCACCCGTTTTAAAAGCAAATACGGCTAAGTTTTGGCTAGCGAGCCAAGCAAAAGTGTCTTGTCTCAGTTGACTAAAGTCTTCATTGAAGCGGTCATTAAATCTTGGTTTATCTGATGGTTTGTTATCCCCAATCAGCATACAATCCGGATCACGTCGTCGCATGTTAGGCTCAAGATAGTTAACGGCAATGCCATTGCGTACTCGTGCTACCGTGGCTTCAGTCACATAACGACCATCAGGCAGTTCGTACTCGACTTTGAAGAAATCTTGTTTTGCATTGCCACAGGCTAAGTTTAGCAGTTGCTCTGTGTTATCTGCAATGACTAAGCTGGGACAACTTTCAAGAATTTTGACCACTTCTGGGGATTTAGTTATGCTTTTTAATAAGTTATTTTTCATTTTTTCAACTCAACAAATTATAGGTTTTTTGGATTTCTTGTTCCCAAATTCTGTCACGAGAAACGAGAAATTTTTCCATACTGGAGCGTTCATCGTTATACACAAAAAGTAGGGTGGGCAACGTTTTTTTGTTGCCCACCTTCTAAGGCTAAGGAAGGTGGGCAAAAAAACACTTGCCCACCCTACATACAAATTGCTTTAAAATCAAATATTTAAATACTTATGACTCACGATGAATACTAGAAGAATCGTGGAAACAAGGGAACAGAGTTTTGGAACGATAATACGATAATAGGAGTCCAACGCTTTCGCTTTGGGGAAAAGGTCGAAGTAGAGATTAAAACTAAAATGGTAACGACTCAGGGCAACCACAAGGGATTGCCCCTACATATGAATATTTTCGGAACGAGGTGTATGAATATTGTTGTAGGGGCAATTGAATATTTTCGGAACGAGGTGTATGAATATTGTTGTAGGGGCAATCCTTTATGGTTGCCCTGAGTAGTTACAAGAAATTTAATAACGACTCTGCTGCAAGGCAATAATTCTATCTTCAAGCGGCGGATGGCTTCTAAAAATACGCTGTATCAAACCTTTACTCTTGCTCGCATTAATACCAAAAGCCGCTAATTGTTCGGGCAATTGTCCAGCATGTCCCATTTGTAAGCGTTGCAAAGCAGCAATCATTTTGTTTGCGCCAACTATTCTCGCTGAACCGGCATCAGCATGAAACTCTCGATGGCGCGAGAACCACATCACAATAATATTGGCGAGAAGACCCAGTACGATTTCGGCAACTATACTGCCAATATAGTAACCTGGACCATATCCCTGCTTATTTTTAAAGAGGACCCGATCAACTATTTGACCAATGACTTTTGCTAGAACAAGTATAAAAGTATTAATTACTCCCTGAATAAGAGCAAGCGTTACCATATCACCATTAGCAACATGGCTTATTTCATGGGCTAACACTGCTTCGACTTCCTGTTGTTCCATTGCATGAAGTAAACCGGTACTGACAGCGACTAATGCGCTATCACGTCTCATACCCGTTGCAAAAGCATTGACAGATTCTGAATCATAAATAGCGACTTCTGGCATACCAATTCCCGCTGATTGTGCTTGACGACGTACTGTATCCAATAGCCATGCTTCAGCGGAATTGCTCGGTTCTTCTATGACGTGCGCTCCGGTCATTTTTTTTGCCATCGTTTTAGACAGAGCTAACGAAATAAACGAGCCGCCCATACCTAATATGAGTGCAAAAATCAGAAATTCTACAGTATTATTGGCACCGAGCATGGGTAAAATAAAACCGAGTAATGTTAAAACGGCTAAATTTGTTCCAAAAAATAATGTTATCGTTTTCATGTTTGCTTATCAGTTCGGTGTTTTTTCAATATGCGTTTTTAAAAGATTGCGAAAAACAGTAGGTTCTTTAATATGTGTGATTTCGCCAGGACGCGGGAAATGGTGGTCTTGCAAACGCGATAACCAAAATCGTAATGCCGCCGCTCGTAATATTACCGGCCAAGCATCATATTCGAGCGGAGTCAGTGAACGGTTTTCAAGATAGCCATCAAATAACGCTTCTACCCGTTTTTCATCTAAACGCGCATTTGGCAGACGACACCAATCATTTACCGTGATCGCAATATCATAAATGAAGACATCATTGCACGCATAATATAAATCAATAATGCCAGATAATGTGTCACCTTCAAACAGGGCATTATCCCGAAACAAATCGGCATGAATAACCCCTGTTGGTAATGTGATATTTTGATAATTTGCTTGAAAATATAATTCCGCTTTTAGCAGTACTGCATCATTGGTATCCATAAGAGGAAGCACCCGCTTGGCAGTGATTTTCCACCAATGAGGACCGCGTTCATTAGGGCGATGATATGGAAAATCCTTGCTGACGGAATGCAACCGCCCTAGTGAATAGCCTACTGCATGACATTGTGCAAGGTTTGGTTCCTCAACATCTTTACCACGCAAACGTTTAACGAGGGCAGCGGGTTTACCATTCAGTTGGCGTAAATAATGTCCTTCATTATCAGCTAATGGATGGGCACTTGGAATATTATGTTCGGCAAGATAAGCCATTAATTCGAGAAAATAGGGCAATTCTTCATCGCCCAAATATTCAAACAAGGTTAGCACAAATTCACCTACAGAAGTGGTGACAAAGTAATTGGTATTTTCTATGCCAGCACTGATACCTTGATAGGCGACTAAATCCCCTAAATTGTAATGACGCAAAAAATCTTCAAGTTGATGGCGTTCAACGAGCGTATAAACAGACATATTCAGTTATTAATTTGAGGTGATGATGTTTCGAGATTCGAGTTTTAAAATAGAACCTCGACATGGATTGAAAAATTTTTTAGCCTCAAAATCAGTTTACTCATAAAACTTTTTTAAAGTTTCAGGCTCCACGCCCAAAGCATAACCTAATCGTAAACCCCACATCAACAAAATCGTCCAGACAATACCCTCTTGTTCCCAACGACGACTTGAAGTCATCACAGGCGTTCGTATGCAAAAAGGACGACTAAAACGTTTGAGTTGACGACTCAAGGCAATAGCTTCCATAAAAGGAATATCAGGAAATCCCTTGACTTGTCTATATAAGCTGCGCTGCACAAAAATGGCTTGATTCCCTGTCACAATGCCTGTTAAACAGGAACGCAAATTCACTAAACGCTCTACCACACGCAGTAGCAATGCCCGCCCTGAGAGACGCACATTAAAACGTCCCCATTTTCTTTTTGATAACCCTTTAATGATCAAAGCATCAGCTTGTGCAGGTAAATGCGTATCGGCGTGTAAAAACAAAAAAATGTCGTGACGGGCAAATCTTGCACCCAAATTCATCTGCTGCGCTCGCCCAGCTTTACTAAGCAAAACGCTATCTACTAAAGGCGCGGCTAAAGTTCGCGTATTATCTGTGCTACCGCCATCGACTACAATCACTTCATGCCCAGCTTCACGCAATGGTTGAAGCTTTTGTAAAGTCTCAACAATGATAGCTTGCTCATTTAACGTGGGAATAATAATTGATAAAAATCCATTCAAGACAAGGTTCCTTTCCACAACGACTGCCCTGCAACCGGATTAATGGTTAATGCTTAATGATGAATGATTGAGGTTCTTGCAAAACTCTGAACACACGAGGTTTAAGAAATCCGATTTTTGAAAAAAAATCGGATTTCTAATAAAACCATTCACCATTCACCATTCACCATTAAGCATTAACCATTCGCCTCTTTGCGTAACAAATGGTTCAATATCGGTGGTGTCAACAACGTTGTCAAAATCACCATGATGATGACGACTGAAAACAACTCTTCACTGATCACGCCAAGCTGTTTACCTATCATGGCAAAAATCAGCCCGACTTCACCACGAGGAGCCATACCCCAACCAACGATATATTTATTGACAGGTCCAGCAACCAGGCCAGACACTAATTTGCCGATAAAAGCCACCAAAGTAATCACTAAAGCAATACCTAATATTTTTGGATCAGATAAGGTTTTTAAATCGACTTGCATCCCCGTCACGACGAAAAACAGCGGCACTAAAAAATGTCCAAGCGGTTCAACTAAGCGATCCAGATGATGTTTATCATGTATATTCAAAACATTTTTCACCTCTTGCTTGGTTTTCTCATCCGCGCCTTCCACTGCTTTTTCTATGGAAGCATTAATAGCGGGAGTCGCAAATCTTTGAAAATGAACAGGTTCTAGCATTAAACCTGCGGCAAAAGCACCCACGATGGGAGCAAGCCCTACTAGATGAGCGAGATAAGCAAAAATCAAGCAAAAGCTGATGGCAAGAGTGAACTTCATGCCAATTCCAGTATGAATCAAAGAAAAGAATTTCCCGATTCGAGGCGCTAATAATTGCCCCAAAAATAGTGCGCCCACAAGGAATAATATCGCTTCTGTTGTTATCCAAGCTATCTCACCTGTACTGACGACACCCGTCACCACAATGGCTGAAACAACCGCCAAAATAATTAATCCCATCACATCATCAATGACTGCCGCGCCTAACACAATCTGCGCTTCGCGAGTTTGTAGCTTACCCAAATCACGGAATACGCGCCCAGTAATACCGACGGATGTGGCGGTGAGGGTTGCGCCTAAAAATAAATAGGCATTCGTCTCCAATCCTGGCATCAGCCATATACCAGCAACATAGCCAAGCCCAAAAGGAACAACTACACCAACTGTCGCAACCATAAAGGCTCGTACTCCCACTTTACGCATTTCATCAATATAGGATTCCAAACCAATTTGAAATAACAGAATCACCACGCCTAATTCTGCAAGGAATAAAATGATCTGATCATGTTTGACAGGATCAAACACCCCTAAACCAACAAGGGCGAGATTTCCTAACACAACACCCATGATCAACTCGCCCAACACCGCAGGTTGTTTCCATCTCTCAACCAAACTGCCTACTTTTGCCAATAGGAGTAAAACGGCGATCCATAAAAAAGCATTAGGGATAGCTGCATTTCCGCCACTCGCAGATACTGTGGAGGGCAAAAACAAAACGAGGATTAATGGATAAAACCATCGAGAACGCTCTTGAAAATAACGGTGTAAATTTTTTCTCATCAACAAATTCCTCAAAATAAGTAAAAAGTTATAAATTATTATTAAAAATAATATTTTAACAGATAAAAGTGCTATTCAGTCAATTTAAAAACCTATCCAAAAATGGAGTACAACGCTTTAGCTTTGTTGCTTTGATATCCAACATTAACTTTGTTGCTTTGATATCCAACATTAACTTTGTTGCTTTGGAGTTACAACGCTTTAGCTTTGTTGCTTTGGTATCCAACATTAACTTTGTTACTTTGGTATCCAACATTAACTTTGTTGCTTTGGTATCCAAGGAATCTCAAAAAAACTGTCCTACCCAACCTTCATGTTTCCACTATAACCTAAAAATCGCAATTGTTTTGTAAATTATTATAACAATTAATTATAGTATTTTACCTTCATCCGCCTAAAATTTTTTTAATTTACAAGGGAACTGCCATTTTTAGGTATAATTTAGTTTTCTGCAAGAATATAAAAAAGAGGAAGGTGAATATGAAAATAATGGATAGTGAAAAGAAAGAGCTAATCAAAGAGGCCGCAAAGAGACTAAAAGGCCACGAAAAACGAGCGTATATCGCCAAAATATCATTAGATTAGACATCTTTCCTAAATGGGACTACACCTCAAGTTGACAAGAGCAGCAACCAATCGCCATGTTAAACCATAATTTTTATGTTTACCTCGATAAACATCTTTAACACAACGAAAAATTTTACATAATCGATTAATATTTTCAATCAAAATACGTCTTTTTGAAAGAGCTTTATTATGAGCTTTGGCCTCTGCTGTTCGGGGAATCCCCTCTTTCTATTGGAATAACAGAATTTTTATGATACTTGTTTAAACCCTGATACCCTGAATCAGCAAGGAGTTCGGATTGAATATCTTAACACAATTGGATTTCATATGCTATTTAGGAAAGATGTCTAATTTCTTTAACTTCTTCCAGTGTTTTAATCTTCTTTTTAGTTAAAACAAACATTAAAATACTCACCAAGTACCTGCGTACTGACTATGATAGAGTCAAAATTTTTATTAATGATTTTGGAAATGATCGCACTTTATCTTTCATTCATTTTATCCCGATCAAATTGATAGTCGGCAGGCACACAAATGTTTTTTCACAGATTGAAAAAAACGTTCTTTACGTTTTGCAGTATCATCTGTTACTAAAATAATCACATTCAGTTCCTTATCCAAAAAATCTGGGTACTCATTAGGGATTTTAATCATGCCATGCCGATCATCAGTTTTTCTGTGTATCGCGTTCATTAGTGATAACCGAGTGAGTTAAATAAGGATGCTCAAAAGTTTCAAATAAATTGGAATATTTTATCACACATCGTTTAAAATTGAAATACTACTCGCTGCGAAAATGTTGTTGAAGTAATTGATTACAAACGACTAAATCTAAACTCAACGAATCAATTAATACGCCATCTATATCCCAGAGAATGGCTTGGGTGTCTATGGGAATCCATAGACGTTCAGCGATGCTGATTTGTTCTTTTAATGTCTGCATAAAAAATAGTTTCTATTGAAATAAGCCAGGGCGAACACGCAGGATTCGATTCGAGGTTCAAGTTTTTTTACCGAAAAAACTTGAACCTCGAATTGAGTTTTTTTTCAAAAAACTCAAACCTCGAATGCCCCTACAGCCATTGAATACGTGGAGATTGATAGGGCAGACCTGTGTGTCTGCCCTTAACTTAATGGCATTGACACCAGTGGAATCCAGAAAACCTGAAATTCAGTTTTGTAGGTTGGGTTAGATTTTTTTGCAAAGCAAAGTAACCCAACAATTTTCGATGTTCAAGTCAAATGTTGGGTTACGTTTTTTTACTCTCGTAAAAAAAGCTAACCCAACCTACAATATAACATTCGACGTTTCCGTTTTTTGAAGAAAAACGGAAACGTCGAATTGAATTCGAGGCTAAAGTTTTTTGAAGAAAAACTTTAGCCTCGAAAGTTATTTCATTTTCGAGGTTTTAGTTTTTTTTCAAAAAACTAAAACCTCGAAACGTTCCTAATTTAAACCAAATAATTCATTTCGAGTTTTTAGTTTTTTGAAGAAAAACTAAAAACTCGAAAATCATTTTTTTTAAAGCCATAAGCAACACCTGATGAAATATCAGGTTGCAGCCGTCTGAAGGGCGAGTAGGGCAAGAATTTTGTTCACTTTTTTTGACAAAAGTATTGGCCTTTTTCTTTTAGTCCCCACGTATGTTATACGTCGTTAAGTTTATTTCTCACTGACAGGATCAGATCATTTAGATATTGATAATCAGATCGTTCAGATATTGATAAATTGTAGCGGCGAGCATGTTAAAGAAAAAACTTTGTCACATTTTTGATATATTCATTATTTCTATTTTTCTTATGTGTCATCGAAAAATGAATGTGACTGTTTTGGTATTTTTTATAGCCATTTGACATGTCATTAGTATATGGGGTAATTCCCTTCTCAAGTTTCGGAGTTTATTTTTAACCTAAGTAGGAGATATCATTATGATACAAAAAAATTACACTTGTTTATATGTCCAACAAGTGGTTGCCGCGAGTGCTCTTTTTATTATGACGTTTGGGGCATCATACGCACAGGATGTTCGAGACCCAGCTCTTAAGGCAATGTTCGCGGCGGCTGGCTCCCGAACCTCACCCTTTGCCCCCCCTACACAAGATGTATTTGTCACGGATAGTGGGCCAGGGTTGGACACGGGGTGTACATTTAACGATGATCCAGGACACCCGCTAATCATCGAGATTCCCATTGATCGTTATGTTGGCGAGGTGGATGCCAATGGATTCTTGGTTAATCCGGCTCCCCTGATAGCCAAAGGCATTATCCCAGCGACCATAGAGGTAAGTATGCCTGCTTATGATGTTGATGTCAATGGTTCAGCACCACCAGAGCATGATCAGGCACTCTTTAATGGAGAGAGTTTGGGTTTGTTAACAGGGAACGACCGCACTTGGAAGTTAAACGCTTTCCAAGTGGATATCGAAAAGGTCAAATTTCCTGCGAAGCCCCTACCTGATTCTACCCCAACTCCCGTTGTCAACACGGTACAGATCAATATTGATCTCCTAAGCACAGGGCGCTGGTGTACCGCTATTGATTGGGTGGCCCTCGTCATACCAATACGGCCTAAGTTCGCGCTGACGTTAGAGCCTAAATATGGTTATAATCAAATTCGCAAGAACGATTCAAACGACACCATCAATATTATTCGTGAGGATTCTGTCGATGCTGACTGCAATATTACGGAGGACATTGGACCTTATGACGAATATCCGTTTTCAGGTTCTGCTCAAACAGGCAAGGTTAAGCTACACACAAAGATGGAACCCTGTCCTGCGGATACCTTCTCATTACCGCTTGATGTGAAAGTCAAGTGGAATATTTCCGGCACATCGCTGAAAAATACAACCACTTGGACTGGTTTCAAGGGTGATGTGGATATTAAAATGCCCGACAAGGTAGGGACTTATCAGGTTGATTTTGAGTATTTCGTTAACGATTCTTCGATTAAAAGCTTTTCGCGTAAGTTGTTCGTCACTCAGAAAGTTCCCGTGTTGGATCAGGTGCCTAAGCGCTCGTGGTATGAAAAAGCGACAACGTGGGCATCTGGTGAAAAGGACGAAGATGCCATCCTAAAAAAGCTTTTGGGCGGCCTGTACGGGTTTGGTGGAGCCAACTGGCTTTACTATGACATTAACGTATGCTCTTGGGATGACTTGGTAGCCGAACCACTCACCTGTAACAAGGCAAATTGCTATATCTTCAGCGATGTCTTTGAGAAGATGGCTAAAACACTAGGTATTGGGGACTTGGTATCCATAAGAGTGGCACCCAATAAATTTGTAACAAAGGTAGTTCGTTCTCTTGATCCTGCCTTCACAGGAAATGGTCGTCCCCTTGAAGGCGGTGCCTATAATCGCTACCTATTTGGCAGCCATAGTCTGCGACAGAAAGGTGCCAAGTACTATGATGCCACTTTCAATGGAACCTATTCCTCTGAAACGGATTTCATTGCCTATAATATAAATAGTCCTTTAATGGTCATCCCACCACTCAGATTGCATTATGAAACGGTTGAAGGTGTCAAAGTATATCCACTGTTTAGTTCACACTATGGCTTATGGGAGGATTATGAATATAAACGTGGTGCCAGAGATAGCACTGTGGATATATTGTTCCCAGGTAGTACAACTTTCAGTACAGTTGACGATAATGACGATGGCCTTGCAGAAGCGGTTGTCGCAGACGTGGCCATGGAAATTATAACTGAGGGAGAATACAAGTTCATTGGTATCTTGAAGAAAAATGGGCAGGTCATTGCGGACATACCTTTCTTTCATTCGCCTGTTCTAATGAACACAGCGACTCTAAATGAAGGTCCAGGGTTCTACACCGTTTCCTTGAGATTTTCTGGTGAGCAAATCTATCGAACAGGTGAAAACGGGCCATATGAGCTTGAACTCTTTGCCGTCAGCGCAAAAAATAGCGTTGTAGTCGCAGTCGCTCCGCCTACCTTCACTGAACCTTACGATTATAGGCAATTTAGCGAAATCGGAGGCTCTATCACGAGCATCACAGATGCAGCCATCAATGAGAATGGCAACGAGAAGTTCGACTTTATCGAAACGACCGTTACTGTAAAAATTCGCACGGCTGGAGATTATTACCTTTTAGGTGTCCTGAGTAAAGAGGGCACATTCATTGTCAATGTTTTGGATTCTTCCTTTGCCGCATTGGCACCTGGAATACATACTTTGAAGCTACGGTTTCCGGGACAAGTCATTCGGCGTATGGGTTTGGATGGACCATATCAGGGAGTGGTCAAACTGATTGATACGAATGATGAACGTACCATAGGTCACATCAAATTCGTGACACAAGCCTATCTTTCCGATACTTTCGAGGTGTTGCTGGAAGTTGATGGTACCCTCAACGATCAAGGAATTGACACGAATGACAATGGGCTGTTTGATATTCTGCGGGTCAGCTTTGGGGCGGATGTCACCGAAGCGGGTACTTTTCTAGTAGAAGGTACGCTGACGAATCAGGTTTCGCAGGACTTCGTCTTCACAGAAACATTGATGACTCTGACGACCGGTTCACAAATACTCACGCTTGACTTCCTGGGGACAAAAATCCACGGGCAGAGAATGAACGGTCCCTATCAGGTGGAAGTAAAGGTGAAGGAACCGAGTACTTTCAAGATGTTGGACAGGGTTAAGTTGGGACAGGTAACGGCAGCGTATAAATTTACCGACTTTGAACCGCTGGGTGGTGTACGTCCCATCTCGCTAACAGGTAACTCTTCTGATGAAGGAGTTGATATCAACGGCAACGGTCTCTTCGACCAATTACATGTTGATGTGGAACTGGAACTGACGACCACCGACTTCTACGAATGGAGTGCTCGCCTTGTCGATGTCAATAATACTGAAATGGGTTTCGATTCGCGCTCTGCTACGTTGAATGCCGGAAAAGCGACTATCAACTTTGTATTCGATGGCAACCTCATTGGCAAAAACTGTGTGAATGGCCCTTATTTTGTCAAAGGGCTACTTATCCATGGTCATCAAAGTGGGGGTAACTTGGTTAGCTTCAATGTGGCAAAGACGCAAAACGTTTACGGGGTTCGTCAATTTGAGAACTCTGGGGATTGTGCGAATTCGGTGAAATTGGATTCTTTGACTGCCGCCATAGACCATGAAGACATTCGTAGAGGATACATTCGTTTAGTCTGGAAAACGGGCATTGAAAGAAAGAATGCGGGTTTCCGTTTATGGCGTGCGATCAAAAACCCGAAAGAGGGATATACCGTTACCATGCTTAAACTTAAAGAACGGGAATTTTATATAACGGGATGCACAACAGGTTATTTGGTGAAGGCTAATATTGAGGATTCCAGTTCATTTATTTCAGCAGTCGGCTCTTCGAGAAAAGGTGCTTGTTATTCCTTTACTGATACCAGCCTCACCCAAGAGGGCACTTACTACTATGTGCTTGAAGATGTTGACACGAGTGGGAAGAGAACTTTCCATTGTGATGCCATCGCAGCCACGACGAGAGGTAAGGGTTCGGCTATTAATTTAGAGGCGGTGAAAGCTTACTGTCGGCAAGTGACTGGTAGCGGAAACTAATTCTTAACCAAACCTTCTCTCCTCTAACACTCTCATCGGGTGTTAGGGGGCATTTTTATGTGTAGAGTAAGCGAAGCCTATTCTTTGAAGGCAAACCAAAGCCCCTTGATTTTTCCAATCAAGGGGCTTTTTTTAATCAGCTATTCTTTCAATTTAGGTTGAATGGGTATATTATGCTCCATGGTCACATTCATTTGTTGGTTTATCCATAATAAAACGAGGGGATTAATAATGAAACCGTATTTGTATCTTGTGGCAATGGTTGCTATGTGTGCTATCATTATGACTTTAGGAGTATATACACAGGGGGGAGACACTACGCCCTCTCTTAGGATTTATAAACAGAGTTCCAAAGAGTTCACTAAAAATAATCAGGATATACTGTTCACGGGTAACACCAGCTTCCGTACCGTTGATGATAACGGTGACGGCCTTGCAGAAGCGGTCATTGCTGAGGTGGAAGTGAAAATTCTAACGGCAGGAAAATACTCGTTTTTAGGTTTCTTAAAGAAAAATGGGCGGAACATTGCGAAGAACCGTCCTTTCTTTAGAACGGCGATTTTTAGCACGGCATCTTTAAACGAAGGCCTTGGACCAATTTTCCTGATATTTTCCGGCGAGCAAATCTTCAGATCGGGTGAAAACGGACCATATCAGCTGGATATTGTTGGCTTCGGTGAAAATAGCGACGCAGTCGCTCCGCCTGCCTTCACTGAACCTTACGATTATAGGCAATTTGGCGAAGTCGGAGGCTCCATCACGAGCATCGCAGACGCAGCCATCGATGAGAATGGCAACTGGAAGTTCGACTTCATTGAAACAACCGTTACTGTAGAAATTCGCATTGCCGGAGATTATAAACTCCGAGGAAGCATGAGTAAAGGAAGCACATCTATTATTCACGCTTTTGAATCCTTTACAGGATTGACACCTGGAACGCATAGTTTGAAATTACGGTTTCCGGGACAAGTCATTCGGCGTATCGGTTTAGATGGAGCGTATCAGGGAGTAATCAATCTTGTCGTTATCAAGGCGAATAAGCGATATCATACTGTGGATGGTATCAAATTCGTGACACAAGCCTATCTTTCCGATACCTTCGAGGTGTTGCTGGAACTTGATGGTACCCTCAACGCTCAAGGAATTGACACGAATGACAATGGGCTGTTTGATATTCTGCGGGTCAGCTTTGGGGCGGATGTCACAAAAGCGGGTACTTTTCTAGTAGAAGGTACGCTGAAAAATCAGACTGCCGTCTCAACTGAAACATTGATGTTCCTAACTACCGGTTCACAAACACTCACGCTTGACTTCCCGGGGACCATAATCCACGAGCAGAGAATGAACGGTCCCTATCAGGTGGAAGTAAAGGTGAAGGAACCGAGTACTTTCAAGATGTTGGACAGGGTTAAGTTGGGACAGGTAACGGCAGCGTATAAATTTACCGACTTTGAACCGCTGGGTGGTGTACGTCCCATCTCGCTAACAGGTAACTCTTCTGATGAAGGAGTTGATATCAACGGCAACGGTCTCTTCGACCAATTACATGTTGATGTGGAACTGGAACTGACGACCACCGACTTCTACGAATGGAGTGCTCGCCTTGTCGATGTCAATAATACTGAAATGGGTTTCGATTCGCGCTCTGCTACGTTGAATGCCGGAAAAGCGACTATCAACTTTGTATTCGATGGCAACCTCATTGGCAAAAACTGTGTGAATGGCCCTTATTTTGTCAAAGGGCTACTTATCCATGGTCATCAAAGTGGGGGTAACTTGGTTAGCTTCAATGTGGCAAAGACGCAAAACGTTTACGGGGTTCGTCAATTTGAGAACTCTGGGGATTGTGCGAATTAGGTGAAATTGGATTCTTTTGCTGCCGTAACAGACAGAGAAGACATCCGTTTGATATGGTCAACCGGCGTTGAAAGAAACAATGCGGGTTTCCGTTTATGGCGTGCTATCAAGGATCCGAAAGAGGGATATGCCGTTGCCCTGCTTAAAAAAGAACGACATTTTTATCAAGGCGGTTGCACAAAAGGTCAATTGGCGACTGCTAATACTGATAGTTCTAGTCCGCTTATTTCGGCTGTAGGTAATTCGAGAGAGGGTGCTTGTTATTCCTTTACTGATACCAGCATCACCCAAGATGGCACTTACTACTATGTGCTTGAAGATGTTGACACCAGTGGAAAGAGAACTTTCCATTGTGATGCCATCGCCGCCGCAACGATAGGTAAAGGGTTGACTATTAGTTTAGAGGCTGTGAAAGGTTATTGTCGGCAAGTGACTGGTAGCAACTAAATAAGGGATGGCAAAGAAATTCTTTGGCACCTTAATTAAATTCCCTCTAACACCCTCATCGGGTGCTGGGGGGTATTTTGATGTGTAAGGGAAGCGAAACAAACCTATTCATGGAAGGCAAACAAAAGTTCCTTTTCCAATCAAGGGGATTTTTTAATCAGCTATTCTTTCAATTTAGGTTGAATGGGTATATTATGATCCATGGTAACAAACATTCATTGTAACAAACATTCATTTGCTTATTTATTCATCGGATTAGGAGGTTAATCATGAAACAACAAAAGTATTTGTATATCGTCGTGGTAATGGTTGCTATGTGTACTCTCTTTATCACTTTAGGGGCATATACACAGGGGGAAGACACTATGCCCCCTCTTAGGATTTCTAAACAGAACACTAGAGAGGCCGCTATGACTGTTCCAGATATCAAATTTACTGGTCACACCACTTTCAGTACAGTTGACGATAACGGTGACGGCCTTGCAGAAGCAGTCATTGCTGAGGTGGAAGTGAAAATTCTAACTGGGGGAGAATACTCGTTCATCGGTACCTTGAAGAAAAATGGGCAGGTCATTGCGAACCGTCCTTTCTTTGAATCGGCGATTTCTAGCACTGCTTTTTTAAACGAAGGCATTGGACTCTACACCATTTTCCTGAGATTTTCCGGCGAGCAAATTTTCCAGTCAGGCGAAAACGGGCCATATCAAATTGAACTTTTTGCAGTCGGCGCAAACAAATTGGCAACCACTCTAACGGTTTCCACACCAGCTTGTGATCATACACAGTTCAGTGAAATCGGAATACAATTCAGCAAGAACGGAACCATCCTCACGGGTGTTACCGATGCTGCCATTGATGAAACTGGTGACGGGAAGTTCGACTTTGTCGAAACAACACTTAGTGTAGAGGTTCGCACCACCGGAAAATATCGACTCCAAGGAACCCTGAGCAAAGGAGGCACATCCATCATCAACGTTGGGATATCCGTGACGTTGACGCGAGGAACGCATACATTGAAGTTACCATTTTCTGGACTACCCATTCGGCGTTCGGGTTTAGATGGGCCGTATGAGGGGATCGTGAACATTTATGATGCCAATGACCATGCCCTAGATAGCCTAGAATTTGTAACACAGCCCTATCGTTCCGTTACTTTCAGGGCGTTGCTAGAGCTTGATGGTACTTTCAACGATCAAGGGGTCGATACAAATGGCAATGACCTGTTTGATATTTTGCGGATCGACTTTGGGGCTAACTTCACTGAAGCGGGTACTTTTCTGGTAAGAGGAGTGCTGACGAATCAGGCTTTACAGGATTTCGTCTTCATTGAAACATTGATGACTCTGTCTACAGGTTCACAGACACTCACACTCAATTTCCAAGGGCCCCTAATCCATAAGCAGAAGATGGAGGGTCCCTACGAAGTGGAAGTTCTCGTGCAAAATCCTGATACCTTCGAGGACTTGGACCGTGTACAATTGGGGCAGATGACGAAAACGTATCGCTTTACCGACTTTGAGCCGCTCGGTAGAAGCGTGGCTAGAGCCATATCGCTAACAGGCAAATCTTTCGATAAAGGTGTTGATACCGATGGCAACGGCTTATTCGACGAGTTACATGTTGATGTGGAAGTGAAACTGACCACCACTGACTTCTACGAGTGGAGTGCTCGTCTTGTCGATGTCAATGGCACAGAGATTGGCTTCGACTCGCGCAAAGCTACCTTGAGTGTTGGCACTGCAAGCATCAACTTTGTTTTCGATGGCAAGTTGATTAGCCAAGTTGATGGCCCCTACTTTGTGAAGGGGTTGCTTATGTTCGGTAAAACTGGAGCTAACCTGGTTAATAGCGATGTCGTCGCAAAAATACAGACCCACAACGCCAGCAAATTTGAGGTAAACTCTTCATCAGTGGGACTACGTTCTTTTACAACCGTCACTGAAATGAAAGGCATCCGTTTGACATGGAAGACAATTAGCATTAAAGAAAATCATGCTGGCTTTCGCTTATGGCGTGCTATCAAAGACGACAAAGAGGGATACGCAGTGACCATGCTTAAGAAAAAACTGATATTTCATCAAGCAGATTGTATAAAGGGTGAATTGACGAGTGCAAATACTGACAAACTCAGTCAACTCATTTCTGCGGCTGGGATTTCAAAAGGAGGAAGCTGTTATTCCTTTGTCGATACCAGTGTAAAAAACAAGGAAGGTACATACTATTACGTGTTAGAAGATATCGATATAAGTGGTAAACGAATTTTCCATTGTGATGCCATCGCAGCAGTTACGATTGATCAAGGGTTGACTATGGATTTAGAGGCGACGAAAGATTATTGTCGGCAAGTAACTGGTAGCAGAAACTCATAAGCATTCACACCCCTGACTATAATGATATAGAAGGGCTTGTGTGGGTATGTGAATAATAATATCGTCGATAATTAAATAAAGCTCCTTAGCTGCAAAGCTGAGGGGCTTTTTTTTTGTCGCGTTCCAATGCTCTGCATCACTGCCATTAATAGCCAGGGCGAACACGCAGGTTCGCCCCTACAAGCACTAGGGTTTTGTAGTCAGGTAGTCAGGTAGGGTGGGCAACGTGGTTGCCCACCAGCAATAATTGATAGGTGGGTAAAACCTCAAAACATCCCTTCCCTAAACCAACTTAAACTTGACTATCAAGTTTTTTTAACAAACGATAAGGATTAGAACAGCGCAAGGATTTCAGCCTAAAGTTTTTCTTCAAAAAACTTTAGGCTGAAAAACCGAATTTGAGCGAGGGTGCAATTTGACTTATCCCTGCGCTGATCAAATCTTTGTCGTTATTTATTATGGTGTTAATCTGTTATACTGAATTTGAGTTGAAGAGATTGAACAGTTATTTTTTACCTAAAAGCTGATGAAATTATTCTGTATTCTACTTTAGATAAGCCAAGGTGGGCAAACCTCTTTTTATGTGCATCGGCATTCGATTGTCTGAACATGATGGGGATTGATGGATGCTCAGTAAATGTAGGGTGGTTTCGAGGTTAAAGTTTTTTTAAAGAAAAAACTTTAACCTCGAAAGGAACGAAGTGGAAACCCACCATTTTCCAACGGTATGGTGCCGTTTCACTTCTACCCACCCTACTTGCTTTAGGCATGATAGCCAGGTAGGGTGGGCAAACGTCTTTTTATTTGCCCACCATTTCTATAAACCTCTTTTTCAGGGTAAATCTCTTGGTATTTTTTGGTATTTTAACGTTTTGGTGGGCAACTAATCCAATCACCACCCCGCGCGGGGCTGACACCACCGCCCACACTTAGCACTGATAAATCCACCAATCCAACCAACGATGAGACTGTAAGTCATAGCCAATGCAATATTGACTAAAGGTTGATTTTGAAACCATAATATCAATCCCACTCCAAGACTCAAATTTCATTTTAACCAGTTTCCAATCAGTGTAAAAGAAGACCAAAAATAGGGATGCTGATAATAATCGCTTTTTATCATGGCTTTTTGGGTTTCTTGTAAAGCTTTTGCTTTCGATAGCCCTTTACTGATGTTTTCATAAAAAATCGGCATAAATCGGGTAGTAAAATCTGGCTTGACTTTCCAGAGAGTCGCAACAGCACTTTGTGCACCAGCACGGAGGGCAACACCGCCTAAACCTAATGCGGCTCGATCATCTCCCAGTGCAGTTTCACAGGCACTTAGCGTGATCAGGTTCAGGAGAGTGTCGTGGATTCGATTGAGCGTAAGTAAATCTTCAAATGGTTCTAGTTCTAAAGGACAAGCTTGGCTCATCAGGATGAAACTATTGTTGATATCGGCTTCAAAAACCGCATGAGAAGAAATATGGATCATAGAATAACCGGTTTCAATCAATTTTTCCTTTAGATTGGTTTCAGTAAAATCTTGATTCAGTAATTCTACCGATTTAGAAATGTGCTTTTTAATGCCTTCCATTTCATCTGTCGTATCCAATCTACTAAGGTTATAACCTCGTATGTTGACGGGTTCTTCTAAATCTAAGCCCGTCAGTAATATAGACTGATTAGTCGGTTCTTGTTCAGAAGTTACCCTTAAAGTTAAACCGGGTACAACCGCTAGCGCATAGTGCTCAATAAGGTAATCTTTACCATCGTGGAGTGCTGCTATCGGCATAGTGCGTAATTGACCATCTGGTACTAAGACTAAAGTTTCAATATCTTGTAAGTGGTTTGATTCCTTCAGAGGGTGGATGAGCCAATAGTATAAATTTTGGGCGTGTTTTTTAAATTTGTGATACAAATGCTCTCCATGATAGAGTTCATGGCGAAGATGATAGATTTCATCTTCCAATTTTTGGCGATTCGTTTCGGTAACGGATATAAGTGTCATACCGCCTGCTTTGTGCAGTAATAGTTCAAGCCTATCTTTAAGCATAATGGGATAAAGTACGGCAGTCTCTTTTTCTAGCTTAATTTCAGTCAGGGATATCTGATTTTTAATGACACACTCGTTTTGAAAATAATCAAGCAATTCGGCGGATTTTAATTTTTCCAGCGTGTCTTGTAGTTTTTTGAGACAATCTGCGGGTTGTTCCTGGAGACGACAGATGGCTTCTTTTTCCTCTAGTGAAAAGCGAGAAGCGTATGTTAATAACAATTCAGTAAATTCATAAAATAATGCACTGACTTGTTCACGGAATGAGGAACGAAACGTTCTGTAAATTTTGGATAAGTCATAACGGATCGACCATAAAGTGTCTATTGCTTGTTTATAGGCTAAGGCGGATTTTGCGTGTTCGCCTTGTTCTTGGAAGATTGAAGCCATTTGCCACTGCCAATAATAAAGTAATTCAGGCAGTTCTTGGGCAAAAAAAACAGCCTGGCGTGTCAGGTTCAAAGCTTCTTGATAGCGTTTTTCATGTTGGTAAAGTTGGCCCTTATAGCCTAGTGCTTGAGAGATACCCGCCCTATCATTCGTTTGTTGGGCTAAGTGCCATGCTCTTTTCAACACCTCATAAGCTTTGCCCCGTAAGGTATTGTATTCAGCTGTCGAAAAATGCTGATTGCTTAAAATGATAAGCCGTCCTAGTCGTAACAGGGCTTGAATTTTTTCTGGAGAAAGTTCTAAATCTTGAGTTTGTTCCAATAAATTAAACAGGGCTTGTTTAATGATATGGAAATCCTTATGCGAATCATTTTTTTGCAAATTATCTATAGCCATTTGCATAAAGTTGAGCGACGCTTTAACAGCTAGGAGATTGTTTTTTGCCTGAGTCGCTAACTCGGCACTTTGACGATAGTATGTTTCACGAAAAACCTCCGAGGTTTCCAAAACCTCGGAGGTTTGGCTCCAAACATTTTTCTGAAAGTCTATACATAGTCTCCGAAAATGAGGGAAACGTTTAGTTATTTCATCTTTTCGATAGGTGGCACAGACATTTCCTAAGTTGTTCAGTGCGACTGCGGCAATGGCCGGCTGTTTTAGCTGGCTTGCCTGGTTTATACTTTGTTCTAAAAGGACAACCGCTTTCTCAATTTTGCCAAGCATAAAGTAGGCATGACCCAGGCTGCCTAAAAGAGTCGCATAGAGGGCCTTTTCTTCTGATGTTTTTTGTAGCGCGAAGCAGAGTGCTTGTATAGACTTTTTATAATGTCCTGAGTGTTGGTATGCCTCAGCCTGATAAAGCAGTGTTTTTCCACTGAGGGCTTGGGCTTCTATCGCTATTGCTTTGTTATCAAGCACTTCTTCGCAATCCTGTCCGATTTCTGCCGCAGTTAACGGGGTATGATTAGCCAAAAAAATACTCAAAAGGAGCAGAGAACCCGCAATATTTTTCCAAAGCATCATTTTTAATCACCATGTCCACACCCAAATAGGGGTTTAGTTAAGGAAAAATTTCCATCAAATAAATTTGATTCAATCCTCTTTTTCTCAGTGTCTTGAGGGCGTTTACCCTCAAGGAAAAAACTAGTCCAAGGCGTTTCCGATAGATTTTTTAGGGCAACCTTGTGATGCCCTTTGTTAAGAAAGGTGTTGGCTATCGTGCGAGGTGTACAACCTTCTTTGAATAATTGAGACGTATCCAGAAAATTGATGGGGAGGGTAAACAGTCCTTCCATCACGTTAATTTCTGGGGTATTAATTTGGATTTCGCCATCTATACCTAATTGTGAGGAAGCATTTATGGCTCTTCTCAGAGGAGATTCAAAAATACCTTGGATTGTGTTGTTATAAATACCGGTGGTTGTGATGTCGATATTGCCGCCCCTGCCTTCGTAGGCTTGAGCGATAATCTTGCTGTTATCAAGTACGATGAATTGAGGGGCAAGAGTAATATTGCCGCCATCACCTTTTTCGGCAAAAACACTGGTGATAATTCCACTGTGTATTAAGGAAAGATAACCAGGGGAAGTAATATGTATATTACCTCCCTCAGCTTTATCTGCTGATGTTTTGATAAAACTATTTTGCATGATTAATTTATCTTTTACATTGATTACTACATCACCCGCATCACCTTGCCCTAAAGAACCACTTTCCTCATAACCAATACTTTCTGAAGTTATTTCTGCGCTATTATCAAGAAATAATTGTCCTGCTGTTAGTTCAATTGTGCCACCTTTACCGGCATTTTCATTTATGCCAAACGTAATTGCTGCTAATGAACTCGAAACTCCATTATTACCTTTTCCAGAAAGAGTAACAGGGCCACTTACCATAATTTTTATATCACCGCCTTGACCAGAACCAAAAGTCACAGTACTTATCAAAGCCCCATTTTCAATTTTTAATTCCTTCGCTTCTAATATAATATCTCCAGCATTTCCTGTATTATTAGTTCGAGCAATTGAGCTTGTAAAGATACCACTACTATTGCCAGAAAGTGTGACAGAATTTGCCCGAATTTCTATTGTACTACTATGTCCAGGGCCAGATGTCCCAGCACTGATTTCTGTACCTTCTTTGAGAATTAAATTTCCAACTTCTAAAATAAGATTGCCGGCATCACCTGCATATTCAGCATCAGATTCAGTCTCCGTACTAATTCCACTGTAATATTCCATCCCATTTCTTCGATCTTTGTCTTTACCTGATAGGATTATTTCCTTAGCAACTTTAATGTAAATATCACCACCTTGTCCACCTCCGAGATTTGAAGCATGTATTTGCCCACCATCATTCAGATACAACTGTTCTGCTTTTACAGTAATTGTACCACAGTCTCCTGCATTTTTCGCACGACTATTTGAGTCGGAGCTAATCAAAGTACCAAGACCATCAAAGTCTTTGCCAGATATATGGATTGGACCATTTACCAACATTGTTATATTACCGCCTCGACCAGAACCAAAAGTAGAAGTACCTATTTTTATACCATCTTCTAAACGTAATTCTCCTGCCTCCAATAAAATATTTCCTGCATCACCAGTATTATTGCCTTCAACTGCAGACGAGGTAAGAATACCACTGTAAAACTTCTCTACTGTACCAGACATGCTGACTAAGCCAGATACCTGAATTTTTACATTGCCACTTTTGCCTGTTCCTCTAGTAAGCGTGTTTATAATGGCACCATCTTGTAAAAATAATTGTTTTGCTTGCAGCACAATGTCACCCACTTTACCGCTATTTTCAAATTTCCCTGCACCTGTAATAATAAGGGTAGGTACTCCAGCTTCATCTTCTTCACCACCTATCACAATGGAATCCGCCACATTAATTTTTATATCTCCTCCATGTCCAGATTCAAATACTCTACTTGATAATCGCCCCTTCATAACCGTTAATTCATCAGTTTCTATGTCTATACCTATACCGTCTGCTGCTCCGAGACTATGAGTTTCTACTCTACTGTTATATAGTTCAAATCGCCCTCCACGAATATAAACTGCGCCACCACCTTCACCACTTGTACTCACTTTTGTATTATTGATAGTGATTAGTCCACGTTGTGCTTCTGCACTGAGCTTTAATCCAAATTGGTTCGAGACGACTACTTCACCACGAGAAGCAACACTAGCAAGGTTAATTCTTCCAAATTCCGCAGAAAGTTCAGTGTTAAACGTTACCCCATCATCATAAACGGGTGGTTCACCATTCATGCGTAAATCACCACCAATCAACGACAAAGTTTTACCCTCAGAGACAGACAATTCTGTATCTTGAACCGTAATCGCCGCCGGCGTATCTGTTAAAAATCCAAACGCTTCAACCGGCGCAACCGTCAACGAGCTATTATTTGGATAACGCACATTAAATTCCCCACCATCACTCAAACGCAACGTGTCGGCAGTGCTGGCATGAAAACTCCCTTGCACGTCTAAACTCGCGCCCTCACCAAACATAATCCCATAAGGATTCAGAAAATACATATCGGCATTGGGAATAGTTGAACGCAATAACCCGTTAATATGTGAGGGATTACCGCCCGTGACTCGACTAATGATATTGTGAACATTATGAGGACCGGAAAAAGTCGCACTTTCACCGGTGTTAATGTTGAAGTGGCTAAAACTCTGGAATAAATTACCACCGTGCTGTTGACCGAGTTCAGCACCGATTTGGTAATGGGGGCCTTCTAAAGCACCCCCAAATCCTAAAGTACCATCCAGTGTCACTTCTGCATAAGCGAGTGAGGCCAGTATACTGAAAAACAGTACATTACAGCTTTTCAGATAAATATTTTGGTATAAAGACCTGACAGGTTTTGGAAACCTGTCAGGTCTGAGAACTTTATTTTTCTGAAAAGCTATACAACTAACGGATAATTGAAAATTATGGAATTTCATCATATTTAAACCTCACGACGGCTTGGTCATACGAATTTGGAGGGGGAAGTTTTCTATCATAACGCGCCAATAGTTGCGTTAATTTTTGATATTGCAAGGCTGATTGCTGAGAAAATTTAAATATCCAGGTATTATTTTCTTGTTTGTGGGTAAATTGAATACCTTCCACCTGTAAAGTTTGGTAAAAATGAGCCGTTTCTGTTTTTGAAGCGACTATATCATTTATAAAATGATTATCAGGCGATTTTTCCACTGATGGTCGCCCAACCTGTTTTCCAGTCAACCAACCCTGATATTGGATAATAGAAACAGGTATGATTAAAATAGCTAATATAGTAATTATCGCATAAACAGGGCGGAACTGGATCGGGTATTTATATGTTTGCTTGACTGGTTTTGGAAAACGCAAAGGGGGTAAATGTCGTCGATTTTGCTGAACGTATAAAGCCGCCCGTAGGGCATTTGCACTTTTAGTCACTTCTGGAACAGCATCCGGCACAGATTCACCGCCGAGTATATTGAACCAATCTTGATCATCTTTACTCCACTCTTCATTTTTATTAGACATCATATTTCTCCTCTTATGCATGCTTTCTTACAATGTTGTTCTGCATCGGGCAAGCCTTTTTTTCGACATCGACTCACATCTTGACGGATTGCACTTTCTGATTTACCGATTTTCTGACTTATTTCTTGAGCTGTAAAACCTAATTGCTTTAATTTGATGATTAACCAACAAAGGGTTTCTAAACCATATCTTTTTTGGTAGGCTCCCAAATCCTGATAGTGTTTCAATTCACGACGGCACTGTACTAACTGTTTTTTGGTTTCACGCACCGTTTGGGAAAGCATATTAGCAATATCTTCTATAGATAGAAGAGACTTAAGTTCAGATAATGTGACAAGCAAAGGGCAAAGGGCCTTGGGATAATCTTGTTGATACTGAGTCAGGGCTTTTTCCATACAACGCTGTAAACAAAGCATTTTTTCCATCATGTCAAGTGAATCAATCTGTTTATTTAATGGAATGGGATCGCTTTGTTCATTGTCGCCATATTGTTCTGTGAAAGAGATCGTTTCTTTGATTTTTTTTATCTCTTTAAAAGCTAAGTTCTTAGCTGCCCTAAAAATATAGGCTTCTTGATTAGAAACTTTTCCAATAAGGGGCATGACATCTAAAAAAGTTTGCTGGACCATATCTTCAGCCGTTTCCGCTGAAAAACGAAATTGAGATTGAAGATAGTAGGCGATATGTTGCCCTAGCTCCGTATAGAGTCTTTCAATTTCTGCTTGCGGGTCATTTTTTTTTCGTTTGGGTAATAAAAACATTTTATGCCGACCTCGTTATAATTTATACCTGACAGGTTTTTAAAACCTGTCAGCTCTATTGTTTTTAGGAACGTGCATGAAATAACTTCTTCAATTGTTATATTGTAGGTTGGGTTAGCTTTTTTTACGAGAGTAAAAAAACGTAACCCAACATTTGACTTGAACATCGAAAATTGTTGGGTTACTTTGCTTTGCAAAAAAATCTAACCCAACCTACAAAACTTTGATTTGGACTTGACTAAGTTATTTCATGCACGATCCTTAAGGAATATAACGATTTATCCTCTGAAAAAGTTTATCTTTGCCTTTTATAACCGGTTCTTGCGCTTTTTCAGAACACTGCCTAGAATGTTCAAGAACGCTATCGCGGGTTTCATCAAAAACCTTCAATAAATTGACTTTGACCGATTTCTGTTTTGCCCGTTTTAACGCTTGCAAAAAGAAAAAGGTAAACCTGCCACCCTTGACCCCTTTTTCATATTTTCCCGTTTTGTGACATTGTTCACCCAATTCTACAGCCTTTTGTCCTTCCTTGGTCGCTGATAACAATACCCCTCTAATCGGATCTAAGGTTGCACCAATATGGGAAGGAACTTTTCTTTTTTTAAGCCTTTTTCCTTTCAAAGCTTTAATACGCTCCGTTGAACCTTTTCCTTTATCTAAACCTTCTGAAAAACAAACATCCATCACGGTCAAAATATGAGGCGTTTTGTTGTCTATAGCCGCAATCAGCTTTGAAAATTCATCATCTCGTATCATAAATCCTTCAATTCCATTTTCATCTATTTTTTTTGATTTGGAATAAGTCACAAAAAATTCATCCAGCCCATCTTTTTCGTCCTTATTATCATCATACCACTGATAACCATGACCAGAATAATAAATGATCACTAAATCATCAGCATTCACCATTTTTTCTAAACGCTTCAAAGCGCGTCTAAATTCCGATTTAGAAACATCTCTTAGCAGACATACTTGACTTTTATCAACTTGAAAAAGCCCTTGCATCGCTTGAGCAAAATTTTCAGCATCATAAGCTGTTTCTTTTAATTTGTTCTTACCTTTACCCGTATTTGCACCCATCGCTAAAATAAAAACGGGATCACCTTTTAAAGGCAGCCAGCAATCATTAGCTGAATCATGATAAGGAGAATCACCAAAGAAACCATCCATAATATCGAAAAGCCCTTTTGATGATTCTGTTTTTTTGGCAATGGCAGGTATTGGGGAAGCCATTTCTAAAGCCCTATCCCTAATATTAGTTTTTTGGCACCCCATTAGGCTAAAAACGATGAATCCTAAAAAAAATAATCGTTTATTTTTCAATTGGTTAGTCATCATTACCTCCGTTAATATCAATTTTCTTGTCACACATTTGAGCTTTTTTGCTCTTTAATTATTATAGATGTTTGATAATGCCTTATCAACATTCAGGGCATAAAAACCACAAAATAATTGTAACGACTCAGGGCAACGATAAAGGTGTGCAGCCTACAATATTCTTATGAAGACTGACAAAAATATTCTTATGTAGGGGCAATCCCTTGTGGTTGCCCTGAATAGCCAGGTAGGGTGGGCAAACGTGGTTTGCCCACCATTTCTATAAACCTCTTTTTCAGGGTAAATCTCTTGGTATTTTAACGTTTTGGTGGGCAACGTCTTTTTGTTGCTCACCCTACCCGACTCACTGATAGCCAGGTAGGGTGGGCAAACGTCTTTTTGTGTGCAACGGCATTTCTATAAACCTCTTTTTCAGGGTAAATCTCTTGGTATTTTAACGTTTTGCCGTTGCACCAAAAAGACGTTTTCGATTCGAGTCGAGGCTAACGTTTTTTTTGAAAAAAAAAACGTTAGCCTCGACTAAAGTTTTTTCTTCAAAAAAACTTTAGCCTCGAATTTAGTTTTTTGAAAAAAAACTAAAACATCGAAACCACCCTACCCGGCTTAAGTTTATCAATGGATTATTATGATAAAATACAGTGTTTATGTTGAAACCAGTGTGGTGAGTTATTTAGTCGCTCGTCCCAGCCAAAATATTATTACGGCAGCTAATCAGCTCGTCACTCAAGAATGGTGGGATAATCATCGTTCCAAATTTGAGGTGTTTATTTCGCAATTGGTGATTAATGAAGCAAGTCAAGGTAATACCGAAGAAGCAACAAAACGATTAGCTATTTTAACGGATATTGCTTTATTAACCTTAAATGATGAAGTGGTTAAATTAGGTACTCATTTTCTACAGGATAAAGGATTACCTGCTAAAGCGACTGATGATGCTTATCACATTGCTTATGCAACTGTTCATAAAATTAATTACTTACTGACTTGGAATTGTAAACATATCGCTAATGTTCAAATCCAGCAGAAATTACGTCAAATAAGTGCTAAAGAAGGCTACGAATTGCCAATTCTTTGTACACCTTATGAATTGTTACAGGAGAACCTCTAATGTGGAAAGACCCGATTATTGAAGAACTTCACCAAATCCGAGAAGCCCATGCCAAACAATTTAATTACGATATGTGGGCAATCTATGAAGATTTAAAAGCCAAAGAGATAAAAAGCCATTGGAAAAAAGTCACTCGTTCTAACCATACCCCTTCATTGGAAAAGATCAATAAAGTTTCATCTGCTGAACTAGCCAGGTAGGTGGGCAAACACGTGTGCAACAGCATTTCTATAAACCTCTTTTTCAGGGTAAATCTCTTGGTATTTTAACGTTTTGCCGTTGCACCAAAAAGACGTTTTCGATTCGAGTCGAGGCTAAAGTTTTTTTTGAAAAAAAAACGTTAAACGTTAGCCTCGACTAAAGTTTTTTCTTCAAAAAAACTTTAGCCTCGAATTTAGTTTTTTGAAAAAAAACTAAATCCTCGAAACCACCTACCCGGCTTTGAACGTTTTTTGGAGTCCAACGCTTTAGCTTTGGACGTTTTTTGGAGTTCAACGCTTTAGCTTTGGACGTTTTTTGGAGTTCAACGCTTTAGCTTTGAACGTTTTTTGGAGTTCAACGCTTTAGCTTTGAACGTTTTTTGGAGTTCAACGCTTTAGCTTCCCAGCATTTTAACTCTTGGCTAACTAAAAGACTGAGTCGTTACGGAAATTTTAAAAAAACTGCGGAATTGAGTGAAAAGATGTTAAAATAAATTATCAAAGGACTATGAAATCAGGCGTTAAGATGATTGTCATCGCACTGCTAGTCATTCATGATGAAAATCCAGCTGTTCAATTTTCTTGGTTCAAAAAATATTTTGTTGAAAAGTTGAGTCAACAATCTCTCATCTAAATATCTGGAAATTGATTAATAGGCTTTTTCGTGGGGTGGACGCAAAGTCTGCGTTAACCTCAAGTTAAAAAGGGCGACTCAGAGATTTTATTTTTAAGTCGCATAGTTGGTGAATAGCTCTTTTGAAAATGAGCAAAATCACTGTATCACTCAATATTAATCGGGAAACTTTGCACCAGCAGCCATTGGTAAGGCGACGACGGTGCGATTTTAGTCAATGCCAAAGCTTGGAAATAACCTTTCTGTTTCTGAGTGGGGTAGGGTGCGGGCTGTCTTGCTTATATATGTTATCCACCGACGTTTCTTAAAGAAACTTGGTTTCTTTTCTGTATAGTTGATAGTTATAGTATCTTTGATCCCAAATCACTTAACCCAGTTGACTAATATACATTAAGGATAAGGTTCCAATAATGTCTAATATATAGTTGAGAGGAGTGCTACCAAGAATGCCATATTTGGTAGTTTTACCAGCGGTGAATTTGCTATTAACCTTTAAACAATTAGCAAATTTACCTTTCTATAATTGTCGAAATAATTAGGAGAAAAAAACTAATGAACCGAGATCTTAAAAAACGCGTCTTTGTCAAACGGGGCGCAAGTTCAATACCAGCCCGACAGCGATGGCAAAAGCATCTTGCCCAATGGCTAATAACGGGATTAATGCTACTCGGTATCAACAATTTAGCTTTTGCATGTTACGAGTCAGCATATACTTCACAAGTTGCCTACCTCAGTGAATTAGCTTTAGGTGATAATAATGCGGAATGTGTTACTTTTCCTTATTTGGGGAAGTATAGTAATCCGGCTCCTCAATTGCCTATATACCATGCAGGTATTGATTTGAGAGCCGATGACGTTCCAACATATTCCATTGTTAAAGGTACTGTAAAATCTACAGGAGGTAGCTTCGGTAAGGTTGTCATAGAAACCGACTACAATGGTAGCAAAGCACGGGTGTTTTATCTGCATCTGGGTTCATTCAATGTCGCATCTGGTGACCAAGTTAATGTGGGAGACCTCATAGGAACAACCGGGGAAGCGGGTACTGAAGGTTCGCCTCATTTACATATTGAAGTAAGGTATGATTACAATGGCACTTCAGCAGTGGGTAGAACAAGTTGCTCGGGCACTTGTGATACACAAGCTAAAGTTGAAGCAAAGACTGTTGCTCCGGAAGAAGTTTTAACTTCTCAATGCAAAAACGAGTGGTATAAAGGAAATGCCGGTGAACTTGTACGTGATTACAAAAACTATGGCATCATTTTTAATGGCTCCCAGGTCAATTATTGCCTTATTGATACAAGGTATAACTTTATTGCCATCCTAATTCGTGCTTTGGAAACGATTGCCGGTAAGGATGATTTGAATGATCATGGCCCTTCTTACTTTATTGACGTAGCTGAGACGGAACAGTTTGGACGAGAAGTCTATAAAGCCGAAAATTTGGGTATTATTTCCAAACAAGCTGATCATAAATTCGAGCCAAATCGTGGCATCACGCGGATTGAGGCCCTCACTTTTACTGTGAGAACTTATGAAGCGATATGTGATGATGAGATTCAAATTCAAGTGCCTCCTTTTAAAGACCTTAATGAAGGAGGAGAATCTTGGATGCCTCAAATCATGAAGAAGGGTTATGCTCAAGGTTTAGTCAGTGGTCATGAGTATTTTAGACCTAATGAAATTGCACCACGTCATGAGTCCGTTGCCTTTGTTGATAAACTGATTAGTCAAGTTAAACAATGTTCCTCTGATGATAATGTCACCATTTCTATTTCTTATACAGGTACTGGTGATGGAGAGGTAACAGTAGATTATTCAGGAAACTCTGAAAATTGTTCCTCGTGTAGTACATCAATTTCAATTCCTAAAGGAACCCAAGTTGATGTTTCTGCTGAAGCTAATGCTAGTAGTCAATTTGTTGGTTGGGATATAACTAACTCTTGTCTCTATAACAATTCCAGTTCTACTTCTTTCGTTGCGAATAATAACTGTTCTATAATAGCAAAATTTGAGCAACAAGTAACTGAGCAAGGAAAACTCAAAACTTCTACCTATGAAGATGGAATACCTAGTTCTACTGTGGTCCGCGTATCACCTGAAGGTGACAATTGTGGAGGCTCCTCTGGTCAGTGTTATCTCTATGACCAAAATACAGAGGTTGTTTTAAGAGCAGATACACCTGAAGGATATGACTTTGACAAATGGATAGGAGATGTATGCACTACAGAAACTAGCCCACGGTGTGAAATTACAATAACGCCAATTTCAAACTTACAAGTAGGTGCTGTTTTTGTTAAGAAACAGATTTGTCCAAAAATAGCAGGGCAAATTACTTTGTCTGGTAGTCCGTTGTCAGGTATAAGAATGGATGGGCTGCCAAGTGTGACATGGACTGATAGCGATGGTAAATATTCGGTTTGTGTTGGTGAAGGATGGAGTGGAACTGTTAAGCCCTTTAAGGCTGGTTTTAGTTTTAACCCAACATCACGTCCCTATTCAAACGTGTCCAGTACCATTTCTTCACAAAATTACACTGCGACGGCTAAAATCCACACAATCAAGGGCCAGGTCAATTTTAGTGGTAATGGTTTATCAAGCGTGGTTCTGAATGGTTTGCCAAGCAATCCCATGACAAATTCCAATGGCGAATATTCCGTTACGGTGCCATTCCATTGGAATGGAACAGTGACACCACAAAAAACCGGTTATTCCTTTAGCCCATCTTCTCGAACATACGTGGAAAATGGTGCGAGCCGGTGGGAAGAAGACTATACCTCGGTTCAACAAACTGCCCAAATTTCTGGTAGAGTGACTTTTGGCGGAAGAGGACTTGCCAGCGTGTTGCTCAATGGATTTACTGGGAGTGTGTTAACTGATAGTAGTGGTTATTATTCTACCATCGTGCCTTATGGTTGGACGGGTACCGTTTTGCCACAAAAGTCGGGCTATCAATTTTCACCCCTGCCCTATAACAATGTTAAGTCAAATAAATCCAATCAGAATTACACAGCCACTGAAAAGGCGGTAGGTTCTAGCCGTTTGTGGGTTGTGTCAACTGTGCAAGAATTGGAAAATGCTCAAACATGGGCAGAAAGTGGCGATATCATCCTCGTTAAACCGGGTACCTATAAGGTTGGTTTGGAAGCCAATGAAAATGTCACGTTACTTTCTGAGGCTGGCCCTGAACAAACGATTATCCAGTTGGGTTCTGACTTTCGTATGAATGAGCCGAACATGATCGTTGATGGATTTACGTTTGAAAGCTCATTTGATTATGAGATGATACAAATTCATGGTGGCACCAATGTTCAGTTGAAAAACTGCATCCTAAAACCCGCTGAGCATTTTGCTGTTCGACTTGAAAATGCTCATGATGTGCTGTTGGAAGGCAATAAGTTTGTGACATCATGGGGTGTGTCGATTAGAAGTAGTAACTCAACTGGAAGTCTGACAATTCGCAATAATCATTTTTCTTCTGGTAGTATACAAGGGGCTGGTAATTCAAACTTACAGGTCATTATTGAAAATAACTGGTTTGAAGGACTTGGTTATGCCCTTGCAATTGGTGCTGGATTTAAAAGTTTGACTATACGCAATAATGTCTTTGTGAAAAATAGTGTAGCCGCTGAAATTTCTGGACTCAGCGCAGTGATTGATCACAACACCTTTGTTGATAACTCAATAGGTGTAGACCTTAGATCAGAAGCATCGGCCACAATTACTAACAATATTTTCCAAGGCAATAGTAAGGGAATACAACGCTCAAGTGCGAAAGTTGTCACTGCACATCATCTTTTACATTGGGATAATAATTCCTTATGGTATAAGAATTCTGGGCAGAAAATTGTCGATGATGCGACGATTTGGCATGGATATCCCAAATTTGTCAATTTGAATGGTGACTATCATCTTCAATGGAATTCACCGGCTATTGGTAAAGGTGAAAATGGTAGCGATTTGGGTGCGTATGGTGGTTTGTATAGGAACCAATGGAATGATTCAGTACCGGGTAATCCAGCAAATCCGCCGGCTTTGTCTAGTATTGATACTGGTTGTCCGGCTAACTTGAATATAGGAGATACCATTTATTGCTCGGCAAAAGCGTTATACGCTGGTGGATACTATAGCAAGATTGAGAAAGTGGCACTCTGGACTTCTTCCAATCCTGCCGTACTCCAATTCCAAAGCGGGGGACAATTTGTCGCTCTAAAACCGGGTACGACAACGGTCACAGTGACTTATGGTAGTCGTCAAAAGCAACACCCTGTCACGGTACTTAGCAGTAATTTGGCTCTTAATGCGGTGGGTACGCCTAATCCCGTTTTTCCGGGTAGTCAGTTGACATACGAGATTACTTATACCAATACTGGGCCAGGCATCGCTAAAAATGTGCAAATTTCTGCAACCTACGACACCAACACGACTTTTGTGTCAGCGGAACCGACACCCAATAGTGGTACTAACCAGTGGAATATTGGAGACCTTGCTCCTAATGAGTCTGGCAATATCACGGTAAAGATTCAAGTCGCCGAAGGTTTGTCAGGAGAAAGTCAACTCACCAATACAGCAACCATTCAAGCAGATGCCATAAATCCGAAATTGGTGACTGAAAGTACAAAAGTCGAAGTACCTGTTGTAGCGGATACCGATGGTGATGGTATGCCGGATGATTTTGAAAATCAGTATGATTTCCTCAATCCACTTGATCCTTCAGATGCGTTTGCTGACCAAGATGGTGATGGCATCTCTAATTTGGATGAGTATAAGAATGGAACTGATCCAAGCGTTAGTAATTCGAGTACTACCAATTTATGTGTAAATACCGCAGTTACGGGTATACCACAAATTGAATGTGAAGCTTTAGTTGCTCTTTATGAAAGTACAAACGGAGATAACTGGAAAAATAATTCTGGCTGGTTGAAGACGAACACGCCTTGTAGTTGGTATGGTGTGACTTGTGGTGGTAATCATGTTACAGGTCTTGAGTTGTATAGTAATCAACTGAACGGAACGATTCCATCCGAATTAGGTAACTTGGTCAATTTGACATACATTTGGCTGTCCAGAAACCAGCTAAGCGGAACCATTCCATCCGAATTGGGCAACTTGGTCAATTTGACAAGCATTAGATTATATAACAACCAGCTAAGTGGAACCATTTCATCCGAATTGGGCAATTTGATTAATTTGACAAATATTAATTTAGTCAGCAACCAATTGAGCGGAACGATTCCATCCGAATTAGGTAATCTGGTCAATTTGACCTCTCTTTATTTGTACAACAACCGACTGAGCGGAACGATTCCATCTGAATTAGACAATCTGGTTAATTTGTCAGTCCTTAACCTAGATAGCAATCAATTGAGTGGAATTATTCCATCCGAATTAGGCAGCCTGGGTAATTTAACACAGCTCAATCTGAGTAATAATCAATTGAGTGGAAGCATTCCTTCTGAGTTAGGCAATCTGGTTAAATTAGCACTCTTTTACCTGAATAATAACCAATTGAGTGGAAGCATTCCTTCTGAGTTAAGCAATTTAAGTAATTTACAGTTGCTATGGTTTAATAGTACAGAACTATGTGAACCAATAGATATCGCTTTCCAAGAATGGTTAACAGGTATTAATAATTTGCAAAGCACTGGTAAGAAGTGCAATTTTGATGCGGATAATGATGGGATACCTGATGATTATGAAAATCGGTATGATTTCCTCAATCCACTTGATCCTTCAGATGCGTCTGCTGACCAAGATGGTGATGGTATCTCTAATTTGGAAGAGTATCAAAATGGTACTAACCCAAATGATGTTGTTGTTACTCCACCTAATCCGGGTGGCCCAGTGCTTCCTATGATCGTGTGGGGCAATCTCACTGAAAATGGGCAACCAATGCCAGTTGGAACAACCATTACTTTTCTAGTAAATGATAGTGTGATTGGAGAAACAACTACACTCACCGCCGGAAAATTTAATCAAAATGGTATGTTGGGTGGCGATGTGCTGATTAATCAACACAGTGGCAAACTGTCCTTTAAAGTGAATGGCGTAGATGTCACTGTTGAACAAATCACGCCTTCGACATCAAATAATGCCTCTTGTCCTACTGATGCTGATAATATTACCTTTGTCAGTGGTCAAAGTTGTCGCTATGACATTGCACTTTCTACGACTATTCCACCAGGTTTGGAAGAACCGGCTCAAGTGAGCTTAGTTGTCACGTCTAACCCAACCCCCGTAGCGGGTCAAGACTTTGATATAACCTTCGGTGTTATGACAAACAGCTACAGTGTTGATAGTGAGCAATTCCGAATGGTATTTGACCCACAAAAACTGGAAGCGAACAGTATCACAAGTAGCGGTGTATTAGATTTTCCGCTCATCAGTGAAATTAATAATACTGAAGGCTATATTAACTTTGCGGAAGGTAGTTTCTTTAATTCGCCTCCAACTGAGGACTTTGAGTTAGTCACGATTAACTTTACGGCAAAAGAAGCCACAGACAGTACGGTGCTGCAATTTGATTCGGCACAATGTCAAGCCGCTTTTGAAGGTAAAGCCCTGACACAAGGTTGTGAAGAAGTGACTTTGGTGATTAAAGAACCCACTTTAGCCTGTCAAGTGGCATTGGAAGGTCGTCAACCCGCACCAGATGGCAGTTGGATAACCCCCTTGAGATTGTCAGGTGCCTTATCGCAGGAAGTGGTTAGCGATGAGTCAGGGGCTTGTGAGTTTGAGAGATTATCGGAGGGTGAACACACGATTTGCATCAAAGGTCCCAATGACTTGCAAAACAAGATCGACATCAGTTTGCCTTTAGCAGACGATAACGCGGTGATTGATTTTGGGCTGTTATTAGAAGGGGATATTAATGATGATAACGCCATTGAGTTGACTGATTTTTCACTTTTGCGAAGCAGTAACGGTTTATGTCAAACCAATGCGAACTTTAACAATAACGCTGATTTAAATGTTGACGGCTGTGTCGATTTCAATGATGCGTTGCTCTTGAGAAGCCATTTCCTGAAAGTGGGGCAAGAATGTTCGACAGTTAAGTCTCGCCGTGTGGTTAGTCGTCACTTGAGAACGACACGAAATGGTAAAACCACGGATACGGTCAGTTTGCTGACTAGCCCTATTACTGTCGGTGTAGAGCCGGGTAGTATTATTGAATTTGATATTATCATCTTTAC
>JAOZSV010000136.1 GCA_029939505.1 Thiotrichaceae bacterium
CTGAAGCGTTGGACTCCTATAAACGCCCAAAGCTGAAGCGTTGGACTCCTATAAACGCCCAAAGCTGAAGCGTTGGACTCCTATAAATGCCCAAAGCTGAAGCGTTGGACTCCTAATTCCATCATTCCGTTTTTGTTGGCAATGCTTTGCACGCTTTGTTGTCAGAGTTAATGGCGGTACTGAGTTCTTTTTCAGTCGGACATTTTTTACCGCTGATCACATTGATGGCTTCCAGCGGTGATAAGATCGCACCCGCATAGTTTTTTTTCTGATAGTCGGATTTGTTCAGTAAAACGGCTTGAAAGTAAAACGTATCATTCTCTGCCTTCAATTGTTGAATGAGATGCTTGGTTTCGAGATCGACTTCTAAAGTCATCTGTGTTGTTGCTGGAGATGTTGCCTTACCGGAAGGCGTTTTAACCGGTTCGATAATAGGCACGTTGTAATGCCCCATGATGTCAATATCCCTGTTATCCAGCTTCAATTTGTGTTTAGAACCCCGCGTTTTGATTTTCGATTTGCGGGACAAACAGCGGCTATAGAGCAATACCAATACGCGCTCTTCCTGACTGGCTGGAATGTTTGATACGTCGAATTGCAGCCCCACAGTCTGTCTTCTCTTCGCATCCAAAGCGATTGAGAAGGTGTGTTGTGGGCGAGGGCGTTTCTTCCGCTTCACACTTTTTGGCACTGGGCATTCTTCCACACTCTTTTTACTGGCTTTGTCCAAACTGATTGATTCAATTTGGAATTTTTGTGTAAAAACGCTATTGTTTTTACCTTGGAAGGGATTTTTGGGTGGTTTTGCTTCCTGACTTGAAGGCGTTGAACGTTGCTCTGCTTCATCTGGAGTTGGGATTGGAGGAAATTGTCCCGCTTCTTTTCCCAAAGCGGAAGTGGAGGCTAATAAAAAAGCACCAGCGACTGTTGAATCTTTTAATTTATTTTTCATAGTATTATTGACATTTTTGAGCAGGATTTTTTGTTTAATGATGAATGATGAATGGTGAATTATTTAGGAACGTGCATGAAATAAATTCGACAATGTTGAATCAGACCTGTCAGGTCTAGTCAGAGAGTTTATTTCATGCACATTCCTTACCATTCACCACTAATTAGCTAACGTCGTTTTTTTGCTCGCTATTTCTTGAATAGCAAGACCATTCGTGACAGGATTTTTCCCAGCAGTAACGAAGGCGGCATAGAAAACGTAATCCCCACCTAAACCAGGAGGAACTTCAAACTCCAGTAATCTCTCCGTTTCATCAAGACTTTCTAGAGACTTTTTGAACGCTTGAGGTTGAGGGCTAAACGGCTTCATCGGTATATCCGTCTTGAAGAGGAAGTCACCACTGGGCATTTGAATAGCAATCCAAAGGTCAATTCGTTCAAACCGATTCCTATGTGCCTTTTGTACTAAGTCAATGACGACTTTGTCCCCAATTCCATAAAAATTCCCTAAGCCCTGAAACTCAAGTAAATCATCTTCACTTAAATCAACTTCAGCAGGTGGTGGCGGCAGTGGCTCATCTGATTCTACTGTCACTTCCATTTGAAAGGATTCGCTGGTTGTTCCTTCATTATCAGTCACAACGAGGCTGATAGTATAACTACCAGCGGTAGCAAAGGTCATTGTGGTCGCCTTACCGATGGCGGTTTGACGATCCGACGTATCCCAATGGTAGCTAATGATTGTACCATCAGGATCAATTGATGCGCCAGCGTCTAAATTGACAATTAAAGGTGCTTTTCCAGACTGCGGTGTTACCGTGAAAGTTGCTATGGGGCGTTGGTTAGTCGTCTGTTGCGGCGTGTTCGTTGACGGTGGCGTTAAAATACTCGAAATATTTTTCGTTGATGGCAAGTCAATGATCATGAAATTGTCGATGACAACGTTAACCGTTTTGGAGACTTCCAAATCAATACTTCCGCCAGTACATCCTGCTATCTCTAATTGTTGCACATTTGTACCGTTAATAGAGAACGAGAATTGATTGTCCTTTTTCAAAATGGACAATTCGTTAAAGGCGATAGGGGTAATAAGAGGCGTGTATGTCCAATCAACTATTCTCTTTTCTACTCCATTGATAACGGTAAATACAGTGTAATAGCCTTTACCTGTTATGAAGAATAGTACATAGTCAGCACCGCCATCAGAATTTTGCTGGTTGCATACTGAAATACCATAACCATTGTTTTCTGGTCCATTTCCCCAAAGCACGTCAGCTGAGACATGAACGTCTTTGAAATAATTGCTTTTTTCAGGGGTAGGCCATACGCCGCCTGGGTTATAACCACCATTCCAGGGCGAAGAGTGCATACCTTCAGAACCATCACCATTAAACTGAAGTTGCCCATTTACTAATACAAAGGCATTATCCTGCCGAAAACCGCCAGCGCCGTTCGTGAAATCTTCAGTAATAAAGGGCAATACCTTGAAGTTATCAAAAGCGACATCAACCAAATTCGAGGCTTCCATACCAACACTGCCACCGACACATCCCTCTATCTCTAATTTAGTGATTTCCACATCATTGATAGAAAACGATAACATCTTGCCCATTTTGAAGATGGATATTTGGTTAATCGCATTGGGTTGAATCGTAGGTGCGGCTGTCCAATCTATAAGTGTTCTTTTTTCCCCGTTTTGGGAAGCAATTATCATGTAAGCGGCGTTATTGCCAGTGCCATCTATACGGAAACTGACAAAATCTACCGTTTCCAACATATTTAGCCTGTTGCATACTGACAAGCCATAGCCCACATCTTCTGCCCCTCCCATCCAGACAACGTCTGCTGAGACTTCAAAGTTCTCGAAATAGTTGGAATGGCCAGGCATAGGGAGCCAACCTCCTGGATTATGACCTCCTGCCCATTCTGCGTAGGCAACCTGGTTTTCCCGATTACCATTAAATAGAAAGCGTCCATCAGACACATAAAAGCCACTCAGTTCTCTAAAACCACCTGAACCACCTTGAAAATCTTCAAATACACTCTCTGCCCAAAGCGGTGCAGAAAGAATAAGCATGATTGTCATGCTCGAAGAAAGTACTTTTTTCATTAATTGTAACCTCCAAATTGATTATAAATGCGAATGACAAATAATAACTACAAGGATTGTATATAAGAAAGGATTTTAAAGCGAGTGAATTTATCGCAATTCTTTCGATCAAACCTCAGAGGTTTTTAAAACCTCTGAGGTTTTTAAGATCGCGATCCTTTCAATCAAACCTCAGAGGTTTTTAAAACCTCTGAGGTTTTTAAGATCGCAATCCTTATTCTTTAAAACACACTTTTACCCAATGCCATGCTCTTCCAATGACTTCTTTTTGTAGCGTTTCATCCATGACTCCAAATTCTGATGCATATTCTTCAAGCCAAGCACAGGCTGTTTGCATTTTTTTGGTTTTATAAATACGATGAAGAATTTCGCCCTTCTTTTTATGGTTATGTACACTGGCATAAACGCCGCCGACACAGGTTTCTTGTTCCTGACAAAGTGCATGTAGCGTTTTTTCAGAATGGTTGACAGTGAAGTAAAATTGAGTATTCTCATCTTTACGATGAATAATCGCACTGAGCATACCATTTTCTAATTGTGTTAGCGCTGAAGTGAACATTTTTGTCGCTAACTTTCTGTCGTCGGTGAACTCTTTAATCTTATCAGGTTTAAGATTACTGGTTGGCTCATTGACAAACTGCGAGTTATCACAGCTTATTAATAAAAGTAATAAGCCTAATAAAATAGGCTTTTTTAAATAGGACATTTTTTTTCCTCATTTAGTACTCAGGGCAACCATAAAGGATTGCCCCTACAAACCAGATTCTTATGTCGAGTGACGAAAATATTCTGATGTAGGGGCAATCCCTTGTGGTTGCCCTGAGTAGTTACTAAAAATCTATTGCTAAAATTCTGTTGTTTGCTCCAAATTTGCCATTTTTCGCAACTCATCAAGAAACGGTTGACCCGCATCATCAATTTTATTTTTCTCTGTAATTTCAAAGACTTGAGGCGGTTGTGTAATGTCATGCCCAACTAAACGCGAGGAAAAACGTTGTATTTTTTCAGAAGTACGAAATTGCCTCACAGTCATCCCATTAACATATAAATTAACAAAACAATCTTTGGGCAACGAATAATGGTGTTCTTCTAACGTACCCTCATGTTTGAAACCCAAGTCTATCATATTTTTATGAGAATATTTATTATACTCATAAACATAAGAATATATTTTATTCAATCGATAAGTATTAAACGCTAAATCAAGCATAAGCAATGTAGCTTCAATACCATAACCTGCATGACGGTGTTTTTCATCAAACAATCCCACTAAATATTCTGCCCGTTGATGAATTGGAGAATAATCGCCAAGGGCAGCAACGCCAACAATACCATGCTGTTTATGTTCAAGCATCAATTCTAAATAACCCACTTTTGCGGGAGAATTTTGCTTTCGTTTAGCAAGTATTTGGCGCAATTGCTCTTCAGTTTGTCTCGTATTATTAGAGCGATAAAGACTAATAAAAGATTCATCTTCATAAGCGCGTAATAAAATGGGCGCATCATCAGGCATCGTTTGACGTAATCTCAACGAACGCCCTTGGTTAGAAAGTATCACGGTGAATTATGAATTATGAATTATGAATTATGAATGGTAAATTATGAACTGATGTGACGCAAAGCGATTCTATTCGAGCTTAGAAATCCGATTTTTCTCAAAAATCGGATTTCTTAAACCTTGTTTCGAGCTTAGAAATCCGATTTTTCTCAAAAATCGGATTTCTTAAACCTCTTGGAAACATAGTGCGTAACATCAGTTATGAATGGTGAATGATTAATGGTTAAATCATTCATAATTCACCATTCTCCATTAAAAATAATATTATTAAAAAAGCTTTTCTTCAATAAACGCAATAATCTGCTCGGGATTATTCATATCTAATACAGGGCGATCCGTTATTATCGCTGAAGGTTCATCAGAAGCAATCGCAATCACGTTTTCATCATCAGGAAAAAATAAAGGATGCCCTAAACTTGGGCGATGCACTTCAATTTTAGGAAAAGGCTCATGTTTAAAACCTTCGACTAAAATCAAATCCAATTTATCTTGATCCAAATGTGACAACAATTGCTCTAAAGGAGGTTCATCATATTCCTCTTCTACTTCAACCATTAATGCCCATCGTTTTCGAGAAGCCACTAACATTTGTTCCGCGCCAGCATGACGAAGGCGGTAGCTATCTTTACCTGGATAATCAACCTCAAATTTTTTGTGGTGAGTATGTTTAATCATGCCAAGGCGTAAACCCTTGGCTTTAAGTAATGGTATTATTTTTAACAATAAAGTCGTTTTACCTGTACCACTATAGGCAATAAAACTGACAATTGGAATGTGCGTCATTTCAGTAAAAAAACAGATGAACTTTCGATAGGTGGGCAACCTGCCCACCCTACATGAACTAAAATGGTATAATACACGAAAAAAATCCTATTCGCTACTCCCCATCATTCAAAATATCAAAAAAAATGACTCCACAACCTCCAATATTAAATATCAACCAATTATCTGTCACATTCAAAAACGCTGCCCAAGATGAAACACAAGTTGTACATAATGTGAGTTTTCATATTAATAAAGGTGAAAAATTAGCACTCGTTGGCGAATCCGGCTCAGGTAAATCAGTCACTGCTTTATCCATCTTACAACTACATGATCGTCAACGTGTTACTTATCCGACAGGTTCAATTAAATTTCAAGAACAAAATTTGTTTCAACTGAATGAAGCAAAATTGCGTCAAGTGCGCGGTAAAGAAATTGCGATGATTTTTCAAGAGCCAATGACTTCGCTCAATCCTGTTTATCCCATTGGCACGCAATTGATAGAACCTTTATTATTACATGAAGGTTTAAGTAAATCTGCGGCTCGCCGCCGTATGCTTGAACTGATGGCACTCACTGGACTTCCTGAACCACAAAAACGCTTTAATACATACCCACATACTTTATCAGGTGGGCAGCGTCAACGGGTAATGATTGCAATGGCGTTAGCTTGCAACCCTCAATTATTGATCGCAGATGAACCGACAACGGCACTTGATGTCACAATACAACTGCAAATTCTTGAATTGCTTGAAAATATGCAAAAAGAATTTGGCATGGCAGTGCTACTAATTACCCATAATTTAAATCTAGTCAAACGATTTGCCGAACGGGTTTGCGTGATGCAAGCGGGCAAATTGGTTGAAACCGAATCCACAACCCAATTATTTGAACGCCCTCAACATCCTTATACCCAACATCTACTCAACTGCGAGCCAGAAAGAATCCAAACGGATTATGACTACACCACTGTCACTACCCCCTTATTAGAAGCAAAAAAAATTCGTTGCCACTTTTCAATGAATAAAGGCTTTTTTAATAAACAAGCTGGGGAAATTAAAGCCGTTGACGAAGTGGATATACATCTTTATCCAGGAGAAACCCTTGGCATTGTTGGCGAATCAGGTTCAGGAAAAACCACATTAGGTATGTGTCTATTACGATTGCAAAATTGTACGGGCCACATTCGCTTTGCAAACACACGCTTAGATCAGCTTCACATCGCAAAATTACGTCCCTTACGCCATCATTTTCAAGTCGTTTTTCAGGATCCCTATTCCTCTTTATCGCCACGCATGACAATAGAAAACATTATTGGCGAAGGATTGGTTATTCACCACCCCAAATTAAATCGTTCTCAGCGTCGTGAGCAAATCGTTAAAATACTGGAAGAGGTTGATTTACAAGCAGATATGTTATCGCGTTACCCCCACGAATTTTCAGGTGGACAACGTCAACGTATCGCAATTGCACGGGCTGTCATTTTAGAACCCCAATTGATTTTATTAGATGAACCCACCAGTGCGCTTGATGTCTCAGTGCAAAAACAAGTGCTTAAATTACTTGAGAATTTACAGATTAAACATCGGATCAGTTACTTATTTATCAGCCATGATTTAAAAGTCATTCGCGCCATGTCACATCGGATCATTGTCATGCGTAATGGCTTATTTATTGAACAGGGCGAAACAGAGCAAATCTTCAACCATCCCCAACATCCTTATACGCAAAATTTATTACATGCGTCTTTATTAACAAAAAAATGAGGTATCCAAAATGTCCTCTTATATACTTGATGCGATTAAAAAGGCTGAACATGAACATGATATAGTCCAATTTATTGATAATGATCTTGAAAAGAAAGAACGGACATTTTTTTCCAAACTTTGGTTCTGGATAATTGTACTGATTATCATGAATATACTGTCATTTACGGTATTGTTTTGGCCTAAAAAACCGATTTCATCACCACAAATCCATTTTGTGACACCGATGAATTCCCAAGAACAGAACGAATTGAAAAACGAATTGAAATGATTGGAGTTCAACGCTTCAGCTTTGGGCATTATTTCAAAAAAATTCAACGTCAGTTTTCTCATTACCTAAACAGCGGTTTTAATCCCTTCTTATATGAACCTATCCGGCCCTATTCAAAAAATGCTGAACATAAAAATATTTTTGTTTTTAGCAATCGGTTTAAGAAATCCGATTTTTTCAAAAAATCGGATTTCTAAGCTCAAAAACGAATTAGGGCGGGATAGGTTCATACAATCCTTGTAGTTATTCTTGTCAAACGAAAAATTGACTATGAACGAGTGAAAACTCACTTGATTTTAATTCTGATTAAAACAAAATATCCTGTACAAAATTCAAAAATATTAAAAAATTATGATTATTCTTTAATGAGATTTGATAATATATACTTCTTATTAAATTATCGCTTAACCACTCATTTTAATATTGATAACTAAACATGACTATTGAACGTACCTTATCTATCATCAAACCAGATGCCACTGCTAAAAATGTCATTGGCGAAATTTGCTCACGTTTTGAAAAAGGCGGCTTACGCATTATCGCCGCTAAAATGCTCCACCTATCCCGTGAACAAGCTGAAAGTTTTTATGCTGTACACAAAAAACGGCCATTTTTCAAAGACTTAGTGGATTTTATGATCACTGGTCCCGTCTTTGTGCAAGCTCTTGAAGGTGAAAATGCCATTACTATTAATCGCAATTTAATGGGGGCAACTAACCCGAAAGACGCAGCACCAGGTACAATACGCGCCGATTTTGCAAAAACAGTTGATGAAAATGCTGTGCATGGCTCCGATAGTCCAGAAACGGCGAAAAATGAAATTGATTTCTTTTTTAAAGCCACTGAAATTTGTCCACGAACACGCTAACTCTTATAAAGAAATCTGATTTCTCTCTAAATCACTAAAATGGTTAATTTATTAGATTTGGATCAAGAGTTGCTCACCTCTTTTTTCGTTAGCCTCGGCGAAAAGCCCTTTCGTGCAACGCAAGTTCTGAAATGGATTCATCAACTCGGCATCGTTGATTTTGATGCGATGACGAATTTGAGTAAAGCATTACGGCAACGACTAAAAGAGAACGCCTGTATCTCCATGCCTCAAATCGTTATGAGCCAAACGTCACTGGATGGTACACGCAAATGGTTAGTACAACTTGATGGCAACAACAGTATTGAGATGGTGTTTATACCTGAAGATGATCGGGGAACGCTCTGTGTATCCTCACAAGTGGGGTGCGCCTTAAACTGCAGTTTTTGCGCGACAGCACAACAAGGTTTTAATCGCAACCTCACCACAGGCGAAATCATTGCCCAACTGTGGTTAGCAGAACAAACACTTCAAGCTGAAATCGCCTCGCTTCCCCCCTCTTCAAAGGAAGAAACTCAACCTATCAATAGCTCACCAACCCCCTTTTTATCAAATGGGGGAACTAAGGAAGAAAATTCGTCCCTTCAAAAAGGAAAACAGGTGATTAGAAATGTCGTATTCATGGGTATGGGTGAACCATTAACCAATTTTAATAATGTATGCAAAGCAATGAACTTAATGTTAAATGATTTTGCTTATGGTTTATCCAAGCGACGGGTTAGCCTCAGCACTGTCGGCATCGTACCCGCACTGCTACGCTTGAAAGAACAATCTTCTGTTAACATTGCCATCTCCTTACATGCGCCAAATGATACACTGCGCGATCAACTTCTGCCCATTAATAAAAAATACCCGCTGCGTGAATTAATCGCCGCCTGTCATACACTAATAAAAGGAGAAAAGCACCGTCAAATTACCTTTGAATATGTCATGCTCAAAGAGATTAATGACAGCCCTGCCCATGCGAAAGCATTAGTTAAATTATTGCGGGATTTACCTGCTAAAATTAATCTTATTCCATTTAATATTTTTCCACAAACAGATTATCAATGCGCCACACCTGAAACAATAGAGCGTTTTCGTGATATTCTCTTAGCGGCTGGCTTTGTAACTATAACGCGAAAAAACCGAGGCGATGATATTGATGCTGCATGTGGACAATTAGCTGGAAAAGTGCTTGATAAAAGAAGATAAGGAATGTGCATGAAATAACTGATGTGACGCAAGCAAGATGCTTCCAAATTCCACCGATTTCATCGGTGGCTATTCACATTTCACCCCGTTGGGGTTAGTTTCAACCCCGAAGGGGTTAAACATGAATAGCCACCGATAGGTGGAATTTAGAAGCACCCTGCGTCACATCAGTGAAATAAAATCGTTTCGAGGCTAAAGTTTTTTTAAAGAAAAAACATTCGAGGTTTAAGTTTTTTTATCGAAAAAACTTAAACCTCGAATAGCCTCGAAGAGGTTTCCGTTTTTTTAAGCAGAAACCTCGAAAACTAAGGTTTGAAGCAACGTTGTAGAAGTGATTTCATTTTCGATGTTTTAGTTTTTCTTCAAAAAACTAAAACATCGAAACGTTCCTAACATTTGTTTAACAACAGGAGTTTGCAAATGAAACAACCATTTTTACGCAGATTATATTTTTTATGCATTATAACCGGTGTACTCAGTACCTGTGGGAGAAATATCCAAGATAATAAACCTGCTGATGAACTCGCTAAAATCAATTTACAATTAGGCGTAGAATATATGCGGCGTGAAAAACACGATATCGCACTCAATAAATTCCAAAAAGCACTGATGTTAGACAATAACTATGCAGATGCTCATAATGCGATTGCTGTTTTGTATGAACGCTTGAAGCTAGATAATGAAGCAAAGCAGCATTATCAAAAAGCCTTGACACTCAAGCCAAAGGATTCGGATACTCACAATAATTATGGTCAATTTTTATGTCGGCATAAACAGTGGAAAGAAGCTGAAAAACATTTTTTAATCGCATTGGAAAATCCTGTTTATAGAAGCCCTGAAATTCCCTACACTAATGCGGGCTTATGTTTACGCAGCATAAATTCCACTAAAGCCGAAGAGTACTTACGCCAAGCATTACAAAAAAATCCTAATTTTCCAAGAGCACTGTATCAGATGGCTGATTTAAGCTATAATCAAGAACGTTATGTGCAAGCACAACGATATTTACAACGATATATAGAAATAGCCAAACACACTTCTAAAACATTATTATTAGGCATTCGTATTGAAGATGCGCTCAATAATGGAAGTGAAACAGCACGCTATGCGTCAATGCTACGTAAAAAATTTCCAGATGCTTCAGAAACCCAGTTAATCAATCAATTGGAAAAACAACAATAAATCATATTCAATAAGAGGTTTATATGAACGAAAAAACACCCATTTCCCATCTTAATGATGAAGGCGATGACACTTCAAATTCCAAAGAAGACAATGAAAAAATATCCGTTGCCCAAGAAGGCGAAGATAACATCAACGACTCTAAAACGCCTAAAGTCAGCAACAAGAAAGAGACAGAAGTGACTGATGTCATAGACGGCGAGAAGTCTCCTGGTACCATTTTGCGTCAAGCGCGTGAGAAAGGCAATATGTCAATAAAACATATCTCAGATAGGCTTTTCCTCGACAAACATGTGATTCAAGCACTTGAAGACGATAATTACGAAGGATTGCCTCCCCCCATTTTTGTTCGTGGTTATCTGCGTAATTACGCAAAGGTGCTAGATATTCCAGAAGAAAATATACTCGCCATTTTGGATCAAAATGAAAACACATCGACACCATCCATCACGAAAAATCCGTTAACTCCAAATAAACAAACAAGCAGTAACGATTTATGGCATTCCGTTTCAACAGTTGTCGTTATCGTGACCTTGATGATTTTGATGGCATTATGGCAATTCTATCCAAGCAGTGATGATATTTCATCCGAAACTCCAACTGCCATCAACTCCGATAATGAATCATGGCCTTCAGACCTTGATAACACGGAAATTAATGCAGAACTCAACACAGTTGATGAAACTGCCATTAAACCAGCTGCGGATAATGCTTCCACAACGATAGTGACCACAACGACGGTACAATCACCCCCCGCTGTTATCACTGTGATTCAACAAACGGAGAATACTCCTGCCCAAGTTTCGCCTGTTCTTGTTAATGAGGAGAAAACGATACTGCTGCATTTTAAAAAGAGAGTATGGATGAGGGTAACCGATAAAACGGGTAAGCAACTGTATGAAGGCATTAGCAAAGCGGATAAAGCCTTATCTTTAGAAGGCTTACCACCGTTTAATATCAAAGTAGGTAATTCAGGTGTAGATATTGAATACCAGGGCGAAATCAAGAACATAAGAAACTACCCCAAAGAAAATAAATCTTATATCATTGGTGCGGTTAGCACTGGAGAGTAGCAAGATGAGAGTTCAATAATACCCTTTCGAGGTTTGAGTTTTTCTTCAAAAAACTCAAACCTCGAAAACTAAACCTGACAGGTTTGGCTGTAATACCCGAAACTAAACCTGACAGGTTTTTAAAACCTGTCAGGTTTGGCAGTTCAAAATTTAAGTCTTTCTTCAAAAAACTTAAACCTCGAAACAAAACTTGAATCCTCATTCCTAACCAAAAAATCGCAGTGAAATCCAAGTTTCCCCTCGTTCCCAAACTCTGTTTGGGAATGCCTGTTGCGACGCTCCGCGTCGCGGGACGCAGAGCGTCCCTGAATGCATTCCCAAGCTAAAGCTTGGGAACGAGGGGATAACTTACATTTTTTCATTCACCATTTACAATTCCAGTTCCACTTCTTGGAAAATTCCATAATATCTAAGGTAAACAGCAATGCTTTCTTCGTTTAAAATTGTCCGCCGCCCTTCCCGAAAAATTCATGTTGGCCAAGTGGCGGTGGGTGGCGATGCACCAATATCAGTGCAAAGCATGACTAATACGGATACCTGCAATATCACGCAAACAGTGGCACAAATCCAAGCATTGCAAAATGCCGGTGCAGATATTGTGCGGATTTCCATACCCACATTTGAAGCGGCTGACGCTTTCGGGCGGATCAAAAAAGCGGTTAACATTCCGCTAATTGCAGATATTCATTTTGACTATCGTATTGCTCTTAAAGTAGCTGAATTAGGTGCAGATTGTCTGCGTATTAATCCAGGCAATATTGGGCGCGAAGATCGTATCAGGGCAGTTGTGGATAGTGCAGAAGATAAAGGCATTCCCATTCGTATCGGTGTCAATGCCGGTTCATTGGAAAAAGACTTACAGAAAAAATACGGCGAACCGACAGCAGAAGCCCTAGTTGAATCCGCTTTACGCCATATTGATATTCTGGATAGATTCAATTTTCCCGATTTTAAAATCAGCCTCAAAGCCTCAGAAATATTTATGACGGTTGCTGCTTATAAAAAAATTGCCACGCAAATTGAACAACCCCTGCATTTAGGTATTACAGAAGCGGGGGGCTTTCGTGCAGGAACAGTTAAATCGGCTATTGGTTTAGGAATGCTATTATCAGAAGGTATCGGTGATACCATTCGCGTCTCGCTGGCGGCTGATCCGGTAGAAGAAATTAAAGTCGGATTTGACATTTTAAAAAGCCTTCATATCCGCCAAAAGGGTATTAATTTAATTGCTTGCCCCTCCTGTTCTCGGCAAAACTTTGATGTCATAAAAATCGTCAATGAATTAGAAAGCCGCCTTGAAAACATTTTACAACCACTAGATGTTGCCGTCATCGGCTGCGTGGTGAATGGACCCGGTGAAGCGCGAGAGGTTCATATCGGTATCACAGGCGGCACCCCCAATCTATTGTATATTGGTGGAAAACCCGTTCACAAAGTTAAAAATGAAGATTTAGTGGATGAATTAGAGCGGGAAATCCGGAGACTTGTGATCCAAGAATAACTGTAACTACTCAGCCGGGTAGGGTGGGTAAACGGGCGGCACGATCTTCAATTTAAGCTTTGATCTCTCCGCCCGCTTGCCCACCTAACATTTGCTCACCCTTTGTCTGAATCAGAATTTTCAAAATGGGAAAATTTTCAGAATGGGTTTGTTGGTGTTATTGGCTTTATTGCTTTTATTCTGTCAATTCTTAAATTCTGTCAATTCTGATTCTGACAATTATTGTTTGAACTGGAAAACACGGATTGAGGGGTGTTCAGGATAATCCTGTTTATCCTTTAATCCGTTTAATCCGGTTCAAATAATTCCGTTTATCATTTCCAAAATAAAGAGAAAAAGTGAGAATTTTTAAACTAAAGCTCTTCAATAAATGGGCTAAAAAAGAGACTTTGACTGAAAATGGACTTAAACAAGCCATTCAAGAAATGGAAAAGGGGCTTGTAGATGCTGATTTAGGAGGCATGTTTACAAAAAACGAATCGGTATC
>JAOZSV010000482.1 GCA_029939505.1 Thiotrichaceae bacterium
TTTGAAAGAAATCGGATTTCTAAACTCGAATAGAATCGCTTTGCGTAACATCAGTGATTAACGCTATTAACCACTTTAAGTAGTTGTTCTAAAAAAAGTGAGATTTCTGGCAGCCTATCTGAGGAAAATTGATCAAGAAGTTGATGGGTATGTTCTTTAGTGAACGGGGAAACTTGAATTGTCATGATATAACCTCCTATTCGTTATACTGCTGCTTCAGTTTTTTGATTTCTTCGCTCCCAACGTCCTCGTTGTGAATGCCTTCTGCAACGCAGAGCGTCCCTGAATGAATTCCCAAACAGAGTTTGGGAACTAGAAAAATCCTGTCCATCCCTTAATCCGTTTTTCAGCCTAAAGTTTTTTTTCAAAAAACTTTAGGCTGAAATCCTGTTCAAAATTTAATGATGATGAGGTAAAAACATCATTAAACCAAATAAAATCACTATCAATCCAGCAATTCTACGAACAATCAGTTTATGGGCAAATTTTGTTATCCACTGCGTTGTAGCACCCATTGTGAGTAACATAGGTAAAGTGCCTAATCCAAAAGCTAACATTAATAGCCCACCATTCCAAGCACTATTTGATGTCAATGCAAAAAATAAGATAGCATAAACTAATCCACAGGGCAACCAGCCCCAGACTAAACCAAGCCCAAGTGCCTGTAATGGATGTTTGACGGGGAGAAAACGCCGCCCTAGCGGTTCAATTTTGCGCCAAAGATAGCCTCCCGCTTTTTCTAAAAAGGTTAAAGTTTGCCACCACGCACCGATATATAATCCCAAGGCAATCATAAATAACCCTGATACCCACATAGCCACGATGCGGGGATTTTCTAATGGTAGCACTTGGGAAAATTGCGATCCTAAAAAACCCATTAATACGCCAGCAATGATATAACTGCTAATGCGCCCGATATTATAAGTCAGTAGATAAGGGATTAGACGTAAATAGGATTGACGCACATTGTCGGGTAAGCTCATCGTCAACAAGCCTACAATGCCGCCACACATGCCAATGCAATGTACAGAGCCCACTAGCCCTGCGATAAAAGCGGAGAATAAAGTTAATTCAGTTGTCATATCTTTAATGTTTGTCTGGGAACCAACGCTTTAGCTTTGGAATAATTTTGGAGTCCAACGCTTTAGCTTTGGAATAATTTTGGAGTTCAACGCTTTAGCTTTGGAATAATTTTGGAGTCCAACGCTTTAGCTTTGGAATAAT
>JAOZSV010000344.1 GCA_029939505.1 Thiotrichaceae bacterium
AGTTTTTTTGAAAAAAAAACTAAAACCTCGAATGGACTCCAAGGCTTAACTTAATAATATGTACTGCCCTTCTACGTGCCCTTAAAATGAGATAGCGGCTAACTCATCGGCAGAAATACCCGTTGTTTTAGCAACGATAGCCGGTTCAATGCATTCGGATAATAGGCTACGAGCAATTTTTCTGGCTGTTTTTAATGCATTATCCTGTTGAAGCTCTTCCATGCCATACTCGTCTTTCATTTGAAAACGTTCTTTCGGCGAAACTAAATCTTGTTCAATCAAATCAAAAACCTGGCGTATCTCTTTGCGTTGATAAGCCGTCTCATCGACTTCTTCATCTAAACTGTCTGCAATCGCTAATAACCATTCACGATATGGTTCCGGTGTCTCATCCGTGACATATTTCGGAGAGAGAATAATCATTTTATGTTGAAGTTCGTTTAAAGGATTACCCTTGTTATCTTTGGGCGCAAAGTCAGTTGTTGTCATATCAACTTTGTGCTTATCACCAGAAGTTAAAACCACAATCGTAAACACCCTCAAATTTGGACGATAGTTTGTCGAACTCGCAATTTGTTCTAACAAAGCAACACAGTGATAATGCAAAAAACGGTCATAATGATCGCCATAACGAACATGCTGAATATCAACAATAACCCGATTATCAATATCTTCCGCAAATAAATCAAAGCGGGACTCCACTTTGCCAATGATTGGGGAAAATTCTTTTTCCGTTTCAACTTGGTTAATTTTAAGTTCAATGCCAATAAAGTCTTTCACGAAGGCTTTAAAAACATCCGGGTTAGAAAACGCTTTTTTAAAAATAACACCATAACGTAATGAAGCAACTTTTTTCATGGGTTGTTCTCCAAAGTGAATCTGGTTAAATAGAGAAGGGCTTCTTCGCTTTGAAATAAATATTAAGGTTTGTTATATTATCACATTTCACAGTTCCAAATCTAAAGGTTTGGATTCCAAATTTCCAAATCTGAAGGTTTGGACTCCAAATTTCCAAATCTGAAGGATTCGAGGTTTTAGTTTTTTTGAAAAAAAAACTAAAACCTCGAATGGACTCCAAATCTCCAACTCAGTTGGAAACCTACGAAACCATTAACCATTAACCATTACTCTCTCTAATTTCTCAACACAGCCCTGCAAATACTCCGTATATTCTCTCTTCTCACGCCCTTCATGAAAAACTTCTTCTCCAATATTCACATCTATAATAAAAGGAACAAACAGAGCCTCACCTCTAGGTAGTGCTTTACCAGCACCATGAATACAAAGAGGAACAACCGGTACATGGGGATAGGCTTCGGCTAGATGTGCGATACCTGTTTTAAAAGGTTTCATCACTTCGGGAGTTCCTCGGCTTCCTTCGGGAAATAGTAAGACAATCTCTTTGGCTTCAAGAGATTTGTAGATTTCAACAAAGGGGTTCCTGAGTCTTTTACGCCTATATCTCGTTTTATCATTGATATAACCACATCACCCACAAAACCAAAGGCAGAGATGAGCATTCCTGCAAATAGTGCTTCATACCATGTAAACGGCGTTAAAAATGAAAATACCCATGCTAAAATGGTAATACTGACAAAAGCGCCGATAAAACCTTCAACTGTTTTATTTGGGCTGACTTTTGGAACTATCTTATGTTTGCCATAAGACTTCCCCCAGATATATTGCAACACATCGTTAAATACGGTTAAAAGAACCACATATAAGACAAATTCTTTTCCTCCTACGCCACCCTCTTCTAGTGGTGCTAAGGTTATCATATAGGCTAAATGACTCAAACCAAAAACAAACATCATAAGCCCCCACTGAACGCGCGAGGTATTTTCTAAAAAACCTTTAGTTTCACCTATCAGTACTTGTCTAAATGGCAGAAGTAAAAAGAGATACACAGGAATCCAAATGATGAACATTCCATACCATGCAATACCGGCAAAATAGTATTGAAATATGATGGAAAGATAGGCATAGAACATCACTCGTCTATCGGTTTGTCTTGATGGGATGAGAGTGAAGTACTCTTTGAGTGCTAAAAAGCTGAGAAAGCCAAAGAAGAACATTGCAAGTGTTGTATTGAGCATGGTGCCAATCGTGAAAAAACCTAAGATATACCACCATGATTTTACTCTATTTTTTAGCTCTTGTTTTGGGTATTTTAGGTGTATGATAAGAGTAGATAGAACTAACAGTAATATAAGTATAAAAAGTACCATACTACTTTTACTTTCTAAAAAAGTGGACCTCATTCGGTTCCTCTTATAGCCCTGTTATAAGTAGAGCGTATTGCTAAAAGTGTCGCTATCATAAATATAATATCTACCCATAAACCAGCACTCAGCCCTAAACCTAAAAGCAGTGAAATGACACCAACGACAAAAACTCTGTCACTCTTGCCCATCGGACCATCATAACGCCTCGTACCTGAAAGTGTCTGTGCAACGACTCCTGCCATTTCATTAAATACACCAACTACAGCAAAAAGTACAACCCAGATTGGATTTATTCCAACGATAAAAGCAAAAGGTAAAAAGAGTGCCACATCAGCGATGACATCACTCATTTCATTGAACATCGCGCCTTTTTTTGTTTTCATGTTATGCTCTTTTGCCAACATCCCATCTATGGCATTGAGTGCCATTCGTAGAAACATAAAAAATGGAACAAAAAGAAGTATCCAAGTCGCTCCTTTTGTCCATGCGATGACTCCTCCAACAATTATAGAGAGTAGCATAGCAAACAGGGTGACTTGGTTTGGTGTAATGCCTTTTCCAGCTAAGTTTTGAACGATGGGTCTAAGTAATGCTTGGAACTTTGGTTTTAAATCGTAAATAGTCATACGGATTATTGACACGATTTTTAAAGATTGACAAAATCAGGGTAACCACAAGGGTGTGCAGCCTACATATATTTTCGTCCGTATTAATAATAATCTTGTTGTAGGGGCAATCCTTTATGGTTGCCCTGAGTTGCCCTGAGTCGTTACACGATATTTAAAGATTGACAAATTTTTTATTTTTTCATATTCTCTTTAAACAAGCAAGAGCTATGATTTAAAATCCTTTCGAGGTTTCAGTTTTTTGAAGACAAACTTAAATATTGAAAATTCCTTAAACCGTTTAATTCTGTTCAAAAAAAAAATGCCATTTACCTTAGCTCACCCCGCCGCTGCTGTTCCTTTTACACGATGGGGATTCGTGTTATCAGCACTTATTGTCGGCAGCATTTCCCCTGATATTATGTATTTTCTTTGTTTGTCAACACGATGCCAATTTGGACATACATTGATTGGTCTTTTTCTCTTTGACCTTCCTGCTGGAATCATACTGCTTTGGCTATTTCATCACGTTTTAAAACGCCCTGTGATTTCACTATTCCCTGCGACACATCAACAACGCTTAATGCCTTTGGCAAACGATTTTCATTTTATACCGTGGCGGCGATTCTTTTTAATTGTGATGTCACTGCTTTTAGGCGCGTTGACTCATATTCTATGGGATTCTCTGACGCATAAGTCTAGTTGGGTGGTACAACAATTACCTATTTTTACTGTGCCAATTATTGAAACAAGTCTGGGTACTCTCAAGGTTTATAAAGTATTACAATATGGGAGTACATTGCTTGGTGCGACTCTACTCATCTATTGGTATTTAAAATGGTTAAGACAGGCACCAACACAAGCCATCAATTCGTTATTTTCTGATAAAACCAAATGGTTTATTCTCATTATCGGCGGATTAATTGCTGCCCTTGGTGCGGGAAGTTATGGTTTTTTTAAAGTCGCCTCATTTTCCAATTTTTTTTCATTTTATCTATTTATTGGCTTTACAGTGATCGCAGGGATTACCATTTTGTTTATTGAGCTTATAATTTATAGTGTAGTGTATTTTTTGTACTCAGCACGGGAATAAAATGATTAACTGATGTGACGCAAAGCTATTCTATTCGAGCTTAGAAATCCGATTTTTGAAAAAAATCGGATTTCTTAAACATCGTTTCGCCGCT
>JAOZSV010000483.1 GCA_029939505.1 Thiotrichaceae bacterium
TCACTAAATATTGGGATGTGACGACTCAAGCTAGTTATTATGATACCACTCTCACTGGTTATCAAACATTATACCCTTCAGGTTTTAAACAATCTTATCCAGAGGGGCGTATTGTTTTACCCAGCGTTTTTGAAAGACATACTCGTTTTGCTATTTCTGGATTTTATGCTGGTTTTGCCAAACATTTAGTACGTGTAGGTGCCGGTTATAACTATGAAGATTTTTACAAATATATCCAACGGATGAATTTTGGCATAGATCCTGCCACTGGGAAACCATTATCCCCTAATAATACTCGCTTGGTTGAATTAACCGATACACCTTATGCTTCCATGAGAGAAACGGCTCGCGAGAATGAATATATGTTCTTACAAGATACTTGGACTATAAATGCAAACTGGGTATTAACAGGCGGTGTACGTTATGACCATTATTCTGATTTTGGTACAACGATCAATCCACGTTTAGCTCTGGTCTGGCAAACTCGTCCCAATTTAACCAGCAAACTTTTATATGGTCGTGCTTTTCGAGCCCCCTCATTTTCAGAACTCTATTTAAACAGCCCGATAATGAAAGGTAATCCCAATATGCAACCGGAGATCATTCAGACTTGGGAATTGGCTTTCGACTATCGTGCGACTGAATATTTGAATCTGGCTTTGAACCTTTTTACCTATAAGATAAGTGATGTTATCAATTTCCAAACGAGCACTAATGCTGAAAGTCAGGTTGGGCGAGGGCTAGAAATGGAAGCACGTTGGAAATTAACTAAGAATTTCAGTGTGTTAGGCAATTACGCCTTCCAAAATTCTATCGACAAAAAATACAACCATGATGTAGGCAATGCACCTCAACATCAGATTTATCTCCGATCCGATTGGATGCCTATCCCTAATTGGTATCTTGATACACAAATAAATTGGGTGGCAGGGCGCAAACGCCCTTATGGTGATCCAAGGGCAGAATTAGATGATTATACAATGGTAGATTTAACCATGCGCTATAAAAAGCTCAAAGGCCATTGGAATTTTGCCTTGAACATACGCAATTTATTTGACGTGAAAGCTTTTGAACCCAGCCCTGGTCCAAATAGTGGTGGTTTTATTAGTATTCCTAATGATTTACCTTTAGCAGGGCGGCACTTTTTTGCCGAGATGCGGTATTCTTTTTAATTAGAAATCCGATTTTTTTTAAAAATCGGATTTCTTATACTCAAAATA
>JAOZSV010000020.1 GCA_029939505.1 Thiotrichaceae bacterium
AAAAAAATCGGATTTCTTAAACATCCTGGAAACATAGTGCGTAACATCAGTTAATTAGACCTGACAGGTTTAAAAAACCTATCAGGTCTGTCGTTTCCTCGTTAGGAGTACAACGCTTTAGCTTTGTTGCTCTTTAAATCATAAAGGACTTCTATGTTATTAATGATAGACAACTATGATTCTTTCACCTATAATCTAGTACAATATTTTGGTGAAATAGGTGTTCAAGTTCAAGTCTTTCGCAATGATCAATTGACTTGTGATGACATTAAAGCCATTGCCCCAAAACAAATTGTGATTTCGCCTGGTCCTTGCACACCTAATCAAGCGGGCATTTCTATTGCGGCTGTTCAAACTTTTGCAGGTAAAATACCCATATTAGGCGTTTGTCTTGGATATCAAAGTTTATGTCAAGCATTTGGGGGTAAAATTATTCATGCAAAAGAGATTATGCACGGTAAAACGTCACTAATTTATCATACAGGCACCAATCTATTTTCAGGCATTAATAATCCCTTTGAAGCGACACGTTATCACTCACTTGTCGTTGAACAATCCACATTACCAGATTGTTTAGAAATGACAGCATGGACATTATCATCTGATGGCAAAAGAGGTGAAATTATGGGAGTGCAACATAAAACTTTGCCTGTTATTGGAGTACAATTTCATCCTGAATCAATATTGACACAACAAGGGCATACTTTACTGAAAAATTTTTTAGAAATCACATCTTAGTATTTAATACAACGAATTTGGAAAGTGTGCAGGATCTTTTTTATTGTTTTCGAGGCTAAAGTTTTTTTAACGAAAAAACTTTAGCCTCGAAATCAGAATTTTCAGAATTAAAATAACTGATGTGACGCACTATGTTTCCAAGATGTTTAAGAAATCCGATTTTTTGAAAAAATCGGATTTCTAAGCGGCGAATAGAATCGCTTGGCGTAACATCAGTTAAAATAAGTCAATTCGAGGTTTAAGTTTTTTGAAGAAAAATTTCTCGAAAACTCACTTGATTTTTAATTCTGAAAATTCTATTCGAGGCTAAAGTTTTTTGAAGAAAAACTTTAGCCCCGAATATTCTGAAAATTCTGATTCTAACAATGAAAAGTGATTGAAATCAATGAATTATAAAAAAATGTATTGATATAATTAATATTATTAACATTAAACCATGACGACAACAAACCCAAAGAAAAAAGTCATCCTAACCGGGCTAGCACGAAGACTGGTGATAGAAGGATTATTAACTGAAGAAGCCGCAGGAAAAGCGTTTGATGACTCGCTAAAAACACGTACTTCTTTCGTAAGTTATCTTGTTAATAAAAAACTGGTTAAGAGTCGCGATGTTGCTCTTGAGGCAGCAAAAGAATTTGCTGTTCCTCTGATTGATATTGAAAGTATTGAACTTGATCCTGAACTGATAAAAAAGAAAGTCACAAAAAAATTATTAGAAAAACATAAAGTGCTTCCCATTTTCAATCGTGGAAAGAGTCTTTTTGTTGCCATCTCCGATCCCAGCAACCCAACTGCGCTTGACGAGATTAAATTTCATACCAAGATGCGTACAGAAGCGATCTTGGCAGATGAAGAAAAACTTCAGAAAGTCATTGAACGCGCCCTTGAATTTTTTGATACCAGCATGAAAGATTTAGGGAATGATGACTTGGATGATGATATTGAATTAGTTGAAGAGGAAGCTGATAAAGCAGGAGAAGAAGAAGATACCACCGAAGAAGCCCCCGTCATTAAATTTGTCAATGGTATGCTTTTTAAGGCGATCAAAATGGGGGCCTCTGATTTACATTTTGAGCCTTATGAAAAATACTATAGAGTGCGTTTCCGTATTGATGGAATACTCCAAGTTGCTGCAAAACCGCCCATTGGTCTTGCTCGGAAACTAGCCGCTCGTATCAAAGTCATGTCACGTCTTGATGTCTCCGAACGACGAGTGCCTCAAGATGGACGTATCAAACTTAAACTCTCCGCTAAAAAATCAATTGACTTTCGCGTTAGCACTTGTCCCATATTATGGGGCGAAAAAATCGTCATGCGAATCCTTGATTCTTCAGCCGCCAATTTGAACATAGATAAACTTGGCTATGAAGAAGATCAAAAACAATTATACTTAGAAGCACTCGCTAACCCTTATGGTATGGTACTCGTTACAGGACCAACGGGTAGCGGTAAAACCGTCTCACTTTATACCGGGATTCATATACTTAATCAAGACGGTGTCAATATTTCGACAGCAGAAGACCCGGTAGAAATCAACTTACCTGGTGTTAATCAGGTACAAATTGATGAAAAAACGGGTATGACTTTTGCAAAAGCCCTTAAAGCCTTCCTACGACAAGACCCTGATATTATATTAGTCGGTGAAATACGAGACTTAGAAACGGGTGGTATTGCGATTAAAGCGGCGACGACTGGTCACATGGTTATGTCAACCTTACACACAAATGATGCGCCCCAAACGTTAACTCGAATGATTGATATGGGCATTCAGCCCTTTGCGATAGCAACAGCCGTCAACCTGATTATGGCGCAACGTCTTTGCCGCCGCTTATGTCAATGTAAAGTAGAGCAAAAAATTCCTGAACCGGCTCTACTTGAATCAGGATTTAGTAAGGAAGAAATACAAGACCCTGATTTTAAACTCTACGAACCTCGAAAAGATGGCTGTGAAAAATGTGGTGGACAAGGATATAAAGGACGAGTAGGCATTTATCAAGTCATGCCTATCTCCGACACAATGAAACGTTTAATCATGGAAGGCAGCAATGCGATTGCCATTGCAGATCAGGCACGCAGTGAGGGAATACCTGATTTACGTCAATCTGGCTTAAAAAAAGCAAAAGATGGGCTAACCTCTCTAGCAGAAATTAATCGTGTTGTGACTAAAGAGTAGTTTTTTCGTTCTGGAGGTTGGAATCAAACCTCTGAGTTTTTCAAAACCTCAGAGGTTTTTAAGTCAATTTTTGGGAACCAAACCTCAGAGGTTTTTAAGTCAATTTATAGCAAAATTTCAACTATAAAAGGAAAAATCATCATGGCTGCAAAAAAAAAAGAGGAACTCATCTTTGTCTGGGAGGGCTTGAAGGGTAAAGATCCAAAGGGTAAAGATAAAAAACGTAAAGGAGAAAGAACCGGTAAATCTGAAGCGGCGATCACAAAAATCCTGCGAAAAGAAGGCTACAAGGCTATCAAAGTCAAGAAAAAACCCAAACCGCTCTTTGGTGGTGGTGGTCCACCTATTGAACCTTCTGATATCGCTCTATTTGCGCGTCAAATGGCAACAATGATGACATCAGGCGTGCCTCTACTCCAATCGTTTGATCTCGTTAGCCAAGGCCATGAAAAGCCTGCTTTTCAAAAATTAGTCATGGCAATCAAAGCCGATGTTGAAGCAGGGGGTACTATGGCAGATGGCTTGCGTAAACACCCTCAATACTTTGATTCACTCTTTTGTAACCTAGTCGAAGCCGGTGAACAGGCAGGTATTTTAGAATCACTTTTAACTAAACTAGCCGTTTACAAAGAAAAAAGTGAATCAATGAAGAAAAAAATCAAAGGCGCGTTAAGTTATCCCATTTCGATTATGGTTATCGCTCTCGTTGTCAGTGCCATTCTACTTATTTATGTTGTACCCGTTTTTGCTGATATGTTTGCGGACATGGGGGGTGAATTACCTGCTATCACTCAATTTGCTGTGAGTATGTCAGATTTTATGGTTGCTAATTGGATGTACGTTTTTGGTGGGCTTTATGGATTTTCTTTCGTCTTTAAGCAAGCTAAAAGACGATCAATTGCTTTTTATAATTGGTTACAAAGGATATCGTTAAAATTACCCTTATTTGGTGAACTCCTGACAAAATCAGCAATTGCGCGTTTTACCCGCACTTTAGCAACAATGTTTGCAGCAGGAACACCATTAGTAGAGGCGATGGATTCCGTTGCAGGAGCAACAGGAAATATCGTTTACTATGAAGCCACCATGGAAATTAAAGCTCAAGTCGAAACAGGCGTAACCCTTGCAGATGCGATGCGTGATGTTGAAATATTTCCCAATATGTGCGTGCAAATGACACAAATTGGTGAAGAGTCGGGTGACATTGATAAAATGTTAAATAAAGTCGCTGACTATTATGAAGAAGAAGTGGATGCACTGGTTGAATCTCTCAGCGCAATGATGGAACCGATGATTATGGCTTTTTTAGGTGTTGTCATTGGTGGTTTAGTGTTAGCCATGTATATGCCCATATTTAAGATGGGAAGCGTCGTTTAACAAGAACCTATCCGGCCTATTCGTTTTTGAGCTTAGAAATCCGATTTTTTCCAAAAATCGGATTTCTTAAACCTCGTGCTCAAAAAACCAACTATTTTTATTCATTATTCTGCATTTTTGAATAGTGGGATAGGTTCAATTAATAATTAACAATTAATAATTAACAATTAACATGAATTTATTAAACTATCTTGCCACTGAGCCAAAAATGATGCTATTAATCGCAGGTTTCTTAGGGCTTATCGTTGGCAGTTTTCTTAATGTCGTGATTTATCGTTTACCCATTATGATGGAACGGGAATGGCGTAAACAATGTGCAGAATTATTAAACGTCTCTGTGCAGACTCCCAGTAAAACGCTTAACTTAAATAACCCCAGATCTCACTGTCCACATTGCGAGCATCAAATCAAGGTGCTAGAAAATATCCCAATACTAAGCTATATTTGGCAACGGGGCAAATGTACCGCTTGTCACCAAGTCATTTCGCCACGTTACCCCATTATTGAAGCAACCAGTGCGATTTTAGCCATGATCACCACCTGGCATTTTGGACTGGAATGGAGCCTGATAGGTGCATTGGTATTGACTTGGGCACTCTTAGCAGCCAGCATGATCGATTTTGATCATCAATTATTACCCGATAATATTACGCTACCTCTTTTGTGGCTTGGAATATTATGCAACCTGTTTGGGTTATACACAGATATTGAATCAAGTATAATAGGTGCAATGGCAGGTTATTTGATATTATGGACACTGTATTGGCTCTTTAAAATCGTCACAGGAAAAGAGGGGATGGGATATGGAGATTTTAAACTACTCGCCATGTTAGGCGCGTGGATGGGATGGCAAGCATTACCACTGATTATATTAATGTCATCAATCGTCGGTGCAATCGTTGGTATAACACTGGTTTTAATGCGTCTTCAAGATAAAAGTGTACCTATTCCATTTGGGCCCTATCTCGCCGCCGCAGGTTGGATCAACTTACTCTGGGGAAGCACCCTCACTCATGCCTATTTATTATGGACTTACCACTGAAAATTGGACTCACAGGTGGCATTGCTACTGGAAAATCCACTGTATCAAAGCAATTTGCAAAACTCGGTGTACCCATTATAGACGCTGACGAAATTGCTCACGCGCTAGTTGAACCTGGAGAACCTGCGCTTAGATTGATTATCCAAACTTATGGCTCTAAAATGCTTCAAAGCGATGGCAGACTTAATCGTGCCAAACTCCGTGACAAAATCTTTGCAGATGAACAGGAGCGAAAACGTTTAGAAGCGATATTACATCCAAGAATTCGCCAAGTGATACAAGAACAAGTGGCTCAAGTGCAAGAGCCGATTTGTCTATTAAGTATCCCCTTATTACTAGAAACACAACATAAGTACAAAGTTGATCGAATCCTCGTTGTTGACTGTTCACCCGACTTACAACGCAAACGTTTACTTACCCGCGACATATCGCTTGTACAAATAGAACAAATATTAAAAGCACAAACGAATCGAACAGCTAGACTTGCCAAAGCCGATGATGTGATTTACAATGACTCTGACTTTGACAATTTACAACAACAAATAAACGCTTTATATCAAAAATACGCTGATGAAATTCAGCTTGCGAAATAACCCGTGAGATAACCTCGTAACCAAAGGGCAGAAAATAAAGAAAGTGATGAAAAAAATTGTATATGAGCATCCCCTTAATGAGCACGTTAGAAGTCTATTGCGACTCGAATATCTATTTGCAGGTATCCTATATCATCTCAAAGGCTCTGCCGAAAAAGACAGTCGTGCGGTTATCAATTATCTCATTGAAATATTAGACTTTATAAGTCGCTTTGACTTAAAAATTGAACTCATTAAAGAGTTAGAAATTCATGCACAAGTCCTCGAACGTTGGGAAAGCATCCCCAATATTGACAGAGAGCGTCTTATCAACTTAATAAACAAGTCCAAAATATTGATAGAAAAGTTAAGGAAAATTGAACAACCATTGGCAGAAAGTTATTCTCAACATCACTTAATACATATAGTGCGACAACGTCGTACCATATCGGGTGGAATGTGCCAAAGCGACTTGCCTGGTTTTTACTATTGGCTCCAAAAAAACCCTAAAATTCGTCAAAAAGAACTCAGTGACTGGTTAATACCGCTTGTGCCATTACGGGAGGCGATTGACTTACTCTTGTATCTCATTCGTAATAACGCCGTGACATCACAAGAAACGGCCTTGAATGGCCTTTATCAATCTCGACGGGATGCAAACGCAAACTATCAACTTATTCAAGTCACAATGCCATCAGAACATCCTTGTTATCCAGAAATAAAAGGGGGTAAACAGCATTTTTCGATCCGTTTTTTTGAATACTCCCTAGCAGATGTTCAACCCTTGCAAACCGAACATAACATTCAATTTGAATTGAGTTGTTGCATGAATGCTAGTCAAAGCTAAAGTTTTAAAAAAAACTGTAGCCTCGACCATTGTCAGCGCTGACTTTCATAACTGAATAGGATAGATTTTCAATGGATAAAATATTTAAAATAGGTCTATTTGGCCTTGTGTCTAATGAGCAAAAGACTTTGGGTAGCATTTTTAAACTAGCCGCTTCACGTAGTCGTCAATATTCTGTCGTTATTTCAACAGAACGACATTCGGCTGACATTGTACTTGTTGATATTGATGATGCCAATTCACTCAATGAATGGCGTAGCTTTAGTGTACATCATAGTCAAATTCCAGTCGTCAAAGTGACAAAAACTGCCCCCAATAAAGTTGCTGAAAACGAAATATACCTACGTCGGCCTTTGACACTAAAACGGGTACTTGAAACGCTTGATAAAGTGACTATTGAAGTTCACAAATATGTCCCTGAATTAGTCGTGGGCGGCGAAGAGGTACTTGGTGAAGAGGCTCATGCCGTTTTATCGGATGCGGCAAAAAGTGCTGGAAAGGTCTCGCTGACGGGTATCAAAGCACTGGTTGTCGATGATGCCTTGTCAGTACGAAAGTCTATGGAGATTCAATTAGGGCTATTTGGCATGGAAATTGATTTCGCAGAAACAGGTGAAGAAGCTGTTGAATATATACAAAAAAATAGTTATGACATTATTTTCTTAGACTTAATGTTACCTGGTATTGATGGCTACAAAGTTTGTAAGGAAATTAAATCCAATAAGCCGTCTAAAAATACCCCTGTTATCATGTTGACAGGCAAAGGTTCACGCTTTGACAAGCTGAAAGGGACTATGGCAGGAGCCAATGAATATTTGACAAAGCCCGTTGAGCAAGCACAACTTAAAGAAGTTATCAATAAATATCTACCTAATATCAAGGTATAAAGTATCAGTTAGACCTTTTTGCTACACGCAACATTTTATAAATCAAGAAAGAGGATCAAGTTTAAATGTTCATAAAAAAAATCCTTGTCGTTGATGATTCAACTGTGGATAGAATAAATCTCCAACAGATCGTTTCTGAAGCAGGTTATGCTGTTATCCAAGCCTCTTCTGGCATTGAGGCGATTGAAAAAGCCAAAGCTGAAATGCCTGATCTGATTTTTATGGATGTGATCATGCAGCAAATGGATGGTTATCAAGCCTGTCGGGAAATTAATCATAACGAATCAACTAAGGATATTCCAACAATCTTTGTGACAAGCAAAGGGCAAAAAGCAGATCGTTTATGGGCAGAAATGCAGGGGGCCAAATCATTTGTGCAGAAACCTTACACGCCTGATCAAATTATTGAAGAAATCAACAAAATTAAGAGGAATTTGCCAAATTCCGATTGAGGCTAAAGTTTTTTCGTATCCTATCAAAATTTGCTGGTATCTCTTAATGTAGGGTGGTTTCGAGGTTAAAGTTTTTTTAAAGAAAAAACTTTAACCTCGAAAGGAACGAAGTGGCACCGTTGAAAAATGGTGGGTTTCGCTATCGCTCTACCCACCCTACATAACGACCACCAAATTTTAATAAGATACATTTTTTCTTTAAAAAAACTTTAGCTTCAGAACCTCTTGCAAAACTCTTTTCGAGGTTTGAGTTTTTCTTCAAAAAACTCAAGTTGAGGTTAAAGTTTTTTTAAAGAAAAAACTTTAACCTCGACTCTCGAATGCTTTCACCTTGAGATTTATCTCAAGGCGGAGTAGTTACGAAAAAACAAACATCGACTAAAGTTTTTCTTCAAAAAACTTTAGCCTTGAAATGGACTCCAATTTTAACTCTTAATTCGCATCAATAATCGTTTTGAGACGAAAGTTTTTTTTAAAGAAAAAAACTTTCGTCTCAAAAATTGTTTTTCAGTAATGAATATTAAAACATTCCATAAAAATATGCGCGTATTCTTTTTACTAATAAGCCTATTACCCCTTTTGAGTGGATGCGATTTTATATCCTATATCACCGGGGAAAGTGATGCAACTGATGAAGATGATAAACATCCAATGGTAGCACTCTCCCTAGCGGTTGCCCCTCATATTGCATGGATGCCTTGGTATCTAGCTAATGAGGAAGAGATATTTCATCAGTATGCAACTGAATATAAAATCCAATTTGAATTTGTTTCAGATAATTATCAAGAAACCATCGACCAATTTCTCTCAGAAGAAGTTCATGCCGTTGCTATTTCTAATATTGACGCTATTGCACAATTGATTAAGCGTGAATTAGAAGTGGATGTAATATTAATTACCAATAAAAGTGCAGGTAATGATGCTATCTTATTACCATCAGAAGCCGATACCAGTGTCCATAGTTTACGCGGAAAGACATTTGCTCTGGTTAAAAATTCGGTCAGTCACTATCTTTTTGACCGTTATTTAATTCGTCATCAAGTCCTCTTCGATGACATTAAGATACTGGATACGGCCCAAGTGGATATTCCAGATACCTTTACAGACAAAAAGATTTATGGCGTTGTCACCAATAACCCTAATTTATACAAGTTAATCAATGAAGATTCTGCAAAAATTCTTTTTGACAGCCGCCAAGTTCCAAAAGAAATCTTTGATATGATTATTGTACGTCGGGAAACCTTGCTAGACTATCCCGACTTTGCCCAGGTGTTATTAGCGAGTTGGTTCTCAATCATGGAAAGATTGCAAGGCAATAAGAGGGGACCCACTTTAGATGCCCTTGCCAATTTAGCTCGCTTATCTCATCAAGAGTATGAGGCACAATTAGCAACGACTCCCTTAAATGACACATCAACAAAAGCCCTTGCTGCTATTCGTGATCGTCGAATAAGAAAATCTATGCGTCACATACGCTACTTTATAGAACGTCACAAATTATCAGATGATGAGCTTTTTACAAACGGGATATCTTATCCAGGTCGCACACCAGCCATAGTACATTTTAATGGTCAACACCTGCAACACTTCGTCACACCAGAAACATTATTATCACTGGACGATTGATCACAGTTGTAAACTCTCAGATATTCCCAGTCAATATATTATTAAATATATGATTATAAAGGATTTTATATTATTGATACATTGTAACTACTCCGCTTTGAAATTGATTTTAAGGCGGAGTACTGACCTTTTTTTGTAACTACTCAGGGCAACCATAAAGGATTGCCCCTACAATATTCTTATTAATACTGACGAAAATCTTCTGATGTAGGGGCAATCCCTTGTGGTTGCCCTGAGTACTTTTTTTAAAACTTTAACCTCGACTCGAATGCCACTACATTAACTAATTCGATATGAAGAAATTATCCCCAAGCCAAGCATTAAACCGTCCACTGATTCGGACAGATGATAGCACTTATTATGGAAAGCATGAAGGGCTGGAAAGTACCCGTCGGCTTGGTTTTCGTATAGGTAATATTGGCTTACTAATTGGGGAACAAGCAACCTGTGAATTATCAGAAGTCTTACAAATTTGCACAATACCTTTTACAGCCGCATGGCTATTGGGACTCATTAACCTACGCGGGAATTTAGTCCCTGTTTTTGATTTATATCAATTACTGCAATTGGAAACAGGGAAAGGCATAAAAAAAATGCTATTGATTTTAGGACGAGAAAAAACAGCTGGAGCTATCGTCATTGAAGAACTACCAATACATTTAACATTCACTGAAAATGATAAACTGACTCATTTACCGCCCTTACCTGCCATTATTAAACCTTATGCAAGTAGTGGCTATGAAAAAGAAAGCACTGTTTGGTTTAATTTTGACCATTTAGGCTTTTTTGAAACTTTAACAACCAAATTAGCATTGTGAAAATGGATTCGAGTCGATCTTTCCGCTTCAAAAAACGGAAACTTCGACTAAGGAATCTGCATGAAAAAATAATATCGACTAGTCTGATTCATCTGGAATTTTTTTCACGTTCCTAAAATTTAAATAACTGATGTTACGCACTATGTTTCCAAGATGTTTAAGAAATCCGATTTTTTTCAAAAATCGGATTTCTAAGCGGCGATGTTTAAGCGGCGAAACGATGTTTAAGAAATCCGATTTTTTTCAAAAATCGGATTTCTAAGATCGAATAGAATAGCTTTGCGTAACATCAGTTAAAGAAAAAACGACTCAACCTTGAAATTGATTTCAAAGCTAACGGCTGAATAGTTACAAGTAATCAAATATTTTTGGTACATTAAATTTTATAAAAATAGATAATAAAAATGAAATTACGACAAAAAATGTTTATTGGCTCGGCCTTTCTCGCCGTGATTCCTGTCCTTATTACGGCACTATTTACCAGTCAAATTGCGAGTACTCTTGGACAACAGGCATTAACTGAAAGTGCTAAAAGTCATATTACATCAATTCGAGATGCGAAAAAAGCACAAGTAGAAGACCATTTCAACTGGATTTTTAATCAAATTCAAGTCTATGCCAAAGCAAAAACAACTATCGACGCTATGCATGGATTAAATGCCGCTTATCCCAAATTTAAGGAAGCAGCCTCCTTACCTACAAGTTTTGCTTTGTCTGAGGATGAAGATGAAACAAATTTTGTTCTATCTGAAGATGAATCAGTTATTGAAGAAGGCCCTCCTACTCCCTTATCTCTCCCCATTGATGAATACAAAGAAGCATTGAAGACATATTATATTGACGACTTCTCTGAAGAATATGGTAATTTCAATGTCAATGAAGCACCTGATATGCTCAGATTTCTTAAAGATTTGGACGATAACAGTATTGCGCTACAATATCACTATATTGCTGCCAATCCCAATCCAATTGGTACAAAAGAAGAATATTTTGCCGCTTCAGATGCCTCCAGTTATACACAATTGCATAGCCATTACCATCCCTATCTCCATGAGATTCAAATGCGTTTTGACTTTGCCGATATCTTCTTAGTCGATGCAAACAGTGGTCATATTATTTATTCCGTTATTAAAAAATTAGATTTCGCAACCTCTCTAAAAGAGGGTCCCTATGCTAAAAGTGGATTAGGGCAAGTTTTTGACAAATTAAATCAAGCCCCGTATGGGAGAATTGAATTAGTTGATTTTGCGTCTTACCTGCCATCCTATGATAGCCAAGCCGCTTTTATTGGAACACCTATTTATGAAGGTGAAAAAAGACAAGGAATACTGATATTTCAAATATCTATAGACAGCATTAACGACATTATGACAAATCACCGCGTTTGGCGTTTTGATGAATCTGGACGAACCGGGGAAGCCTATATCGTCGCTGCTGATGGCGCAATGCGAAATGATAGCAGAATGCTTATTGAAGACAAAGAAGATTATCTTCTCAAAGTACAACAAGCCGGGTTATCGGAAAATATCATATCTAATATTGAACTCAAAGACACCAGCGTGGGACTCCAAAGGGTTGATAATCCAGGTACTCGTGCTGCATTTTCAGGAGTAACCGGGTTTGATCTTTATGAAGATTATCGTGGAGAATTTGTCTTATCCGCCTTTGCACCAGTTAACGTACCAGGCTTACAATGGGCTATTTTCTCTAATTTGCAAGAACGAGAATCATTAGAACGTTTAGAAGAATTAACGGCTGAAATTACAACCGTAGCTGTTCCGATTGCTCTTGTCATTTTATTTTTGGGGGGAATTGCAGGTTTCTTCTTCTTTGGTCGCATTGCAGCCCCTATTGCACAAATGGAAGCCACCGTGACAAAAGTCGCTGAAGGTGACTTTACCGCCCGTGCCAACATTAAAACAAATGATGAATTAGAAACCTTGAGTAATGCCTTTAACGGACTACTGGATGAACGTCTTACCGCTTTAGCCAAAGCTGAGAAGGAAAATGAAATGCTCAACAATTCCATCATTGAATTGCTCAAAGCCTCCTTCCAGTTAAGTCAACGTGATCTCACAGTACAAGTACCGGTCACTGAAGACGTAACCGGGCCTTTAGCGGATGCCATTAACCAGATGGCAACTGAGACCAGTAAAGTATTACTTAATGTGCGGCGCATTACTGATGATGTGGAATTGGCCTCTAATCAGGTCAAAATACAAGGTCAAAATGTCTCCAATGTGGCGAAGGAAGAGCGGAAAGCGGTAGATAGTACCATGACAGAACTGTCAGAAGCGGCAGAAGCGATGAATCAAATTGCTGATGTCGCACAAAAATGTAATGAAACGGCGATTAAAGCAACTCAAACCACAGAAACGGCGTTAGTGACCGTGACGGGTACCGTTGAGAGTATTGGTGAAATCAGAGACACCATTCACGAAACTGAAAAGCGAATTAAGCGTCTTGGTGAACGTGCTCAGGAAATTAGTAGTATTGTGGATATTATTAATAATATTGCTGAACGTACCCACGTACTCGCCTTGAACGCCAGTATGCAAGCCGCCGCAGCCGGTGAAGCCGGGCGTGGATTTTCTGTGGTTGCAGATGAGGTGCAACGTTTAGCAGAAAGTTCTCGTAATGCCACTTCACAGATTTCTGCTCTCGTGAAAAATATTCAGGTAGAGACAAACGACACGATTGCGACGATGGACAAAACCATCGGACAAGTGGTTGAAGGTTCTCAATTAGCTGAACAAGCCGGTGAACAAATGAAAGATACTCAAAAGACGACCGCAGATTTAGTGCAATTCGTTGAGCAAATTGCAATGGCATCAAGACAGCAAGCACAAAGTAGTGATGATTTGCGAGAACGAGCAGCGACCATTCAAGAGAGTACCCATGAAACAGCTAAACAATTGGAAGAACAAACAATACAAACGGATAGCTTAGTGGATTATTCTAAGCAATTGATAGAATCGATTCGGGTATTTAAATTACCCCAAGTCCACGAATAAACCGGTGCAAGTTTCTTCTGGAGTCCAACGCTTCAGCTTTGGCTCTTCTGGAGTTCAACGCTTCAGCTTTGGCTCTTCTGGAGTTCAACGCTTTGGCTCTTCTGGAGTTCAACGCTTCAGCTTTGGGCGTTTTTTCTGGAAATTTCCCAAAGCGAAAGCGTTTTCGATTCTAGGTTCAAGTTTTTTTACCAAAAAACTTGAACCTAGAATTTAGTTTTTTTTCAAAAAACTAAAACCTCGAACTCCAAAAAAAACGCCCCTCATTTCAAAACCGATGTTATGAACAATTCAAAACAACTTGATCATTTACAAGCCAAAATCGTCAACGAAGCCTATACTTTATATGAAGCAGTAGCAAGTTTGATCGGGGAAGGTACTTTAAAAGTAGCAAACACCTCAGCCCAAGACTATTTCAAAAAAGTAGGAGAAGCAGCGGCACAAGCCAACTTAAAAGGACTACCCGCTATCTGCCAACATACCATACAAAACTTAGACGCACTATCAACCTTAGAAGATTCTAAACGCCAATTACTTTATGGAGAAATTGAACGTTGGCCAAAAATCATCTTAAATTACCTTCACGCCCCCAATAATCAAAATACTTGCCGTCACTTGATTGACTACCTCAAAAATGCACAATGGCCTCAACCTTATACAAAAAATCAGGCGACAGAACTATGTGAAAGTCTATCGAATGACTTAAAAGCAAATGTGTTTTCAACGAATTCTCCATCCAAAAACAATGAGTTAAACGAGGGCGAAAAAACTTCAACCACACAAGAGTCTCCTATTATCGACCAATCCAAAAATAATTTAGGTAGTTCACAACAAGTACTCCATGACAATATTCTTGAAGTCAGCGAAAAATTATCAGTCGCGCTCAATCAGATAATAACGCTTGAAGTAGAAAATGAAGGATTTATTGAAGGAATTGAGCAATACACCGACACAGTACAATCATTGTGGGAGCTATCTGAAGAATTGGAATTGAGAGCATTCCAAGACCTATTTACCTTTATCAATGATAATGTCTTTGCTTCAAGTGAACAAGTTCAATCTGTAAGATTTCAACAATTAGAATCCCTTGCATTATGGCCTAAATTACTACTTGAATATCTACAATCGCCTGAGATGGCCACAAAAGACATCGAAGAATTTCTATTCCTTGAATCTTGGCCAGTTTCAATGTTAGAAATCGAACGAACAAAGTTTTTGAGACAATTAATACAAGACTGTCATTCTTCCTTTTCAATTGAAACAGTACAACTACCAGATTCTGAATCAAAAGAGGATAAAGAGGACACTTCCACTTTACTGGCACTTCCACCACAATCCGAATATGAAGACGACGACACAGCGTTATCTACATTAGCGCATTCTTGGGAATTACCTGTTGATGATAGGGATGATGATGATAAATTAGATGATGAATTAATTTTAGATCAAAAATTAATTGAAGTGAAGGATGAAAATGAGGAGTTAATTTTAGATCAAAAATTAATTGAAGTGAAGGATGAAGATGAGGAGTTAATTTTAGATCAAAAATTAATTGAAGCGAGGGATGAAGATGAGGAATTACTCTTTTTTAAAGGGAATCTTCTTGAAAAGAGGCAGGAGCAAGATGAATTATCCTTGGAAGAGAAGAATAAAAAATTAATTGAAGAATTAATTGAAGAAATGCCTGAACCTGATGAATTATTAGAAGAAGATGAATTATTAAAAGAAAAGGTTGATAAATTATTCCTTGAAGAAAAAGATTGCGTTGATGAATTAGAAAATAAAACTGATGTTGAAACAGCTGAAGAAGCTGAAGAATTATTATTCCTTGAAGAAAAAGAGGATGTTAATTTAGAAGAAAGTATTGAGACTGAGGAATTATCCGAAAAAAATGAGGTTCAAAATCAATTATCCGTGAGTAATGAGGGGAGTGATGAGGAAGATGAATTAGAAGAATTAATTGAAGAAATAGATATTGAAGAAATAGATAAAGAATTACCCGTTAAAGAAAAAATATTATCCCATCCACAATTCACACTTGAGCCCGAAATTTCTGAGTTATTAATTGGACAAATCAATGATGTTGCCGAAGAAAATACCCAGTCTCTTAATGAATTAATAGCGGCTGATGATGAGACTGAAACTTTATTAATGGCAACCATGACATACACAGAAAATGTGCAATCAGTGTGGGAAGCAGCAGAAATGGCTGGATTGATTGGTCTCCAAGAAATTTGCACATTTATTAATGATAATGTGATGGCGTTGGGTAGCCAATCCAAATCATCTAGGGAAAATGCGCGTGAATCGCTATTAGAATGGCCAACGTTAATGGTGGCGTATTTGCAAAAAAAAGCGGATTCAGTTGAAGCGTTGCTGAGTCTGATGCAAATTACCGATTTTCCGATGCCGCTTCAAAATGAGGAAGCATATCAATTAAAGCAGCTTTTAATAGGAAGTGCAAGAGATGTCAGTATCGGTGAAATACCGAATGTTGAAGTTCAACACTTTGAATCAACTCAAGAAAAAATTGACATTTCGCAGGATGAAGAAGGTACAGAAGAAGGTAAAGTTGCGTCAACCGATATCCTTGATGAAAATGAAATTAAAGATGAAATAAAATTAGTTGCACCAGATATATTAGAACTGGTGTGTTTTCAAATTAGCGATTCCAGCGATGGATTATCAGCCGCCCTTGAGGTATGTGTGTCTATGGAAAATGATAACCCTGCTTTTTTAGAAGCCATTGAAGAATATACGAATAGAGTACAGGATATTTGGGATACCGCAGAAATGGCTGGTTTAAGTGGGTTGCAAGAAGTTTGCACCTTTATCAATGATAATTTATTAGCTTTTAGTCTTGAGGAACAAACTACTAGAGTTGTTGCACAAAAGAACTTTTTAGAATGGCCTACTAAAGTATTAGAGTATTTGCATTCACCAGCAACGGGTGCGTCTAGCTTAGTTGTTTTTTTGCAAGAAGGCGGATGGCCTACACCCTTAGAAGAAGAGACGACAGAAAATTTATTAAGGCTGCTAAAAACACCAGTTGGTGGTTTGGTGGAAGAGCCAGATGAAACTGTTACACAAGAAGCTGATGACATAAGCGTTCAAACAGTAGCACCGCTTGATGTAGAATATGTAGAAGATAATTATAAAATTTCTTTGGGTAATGCTGAGATACTCGAAATTCTCAGTAGTGAACTTGAAACATATAAAGAAGATTTCTCCATTGAACTCAACAAATTCACCACACTTGAAAGTGCTGAATTGATTGATGTCACAGAAAATTATACAGAACAAGTACATAGACTATATGTCGCTTCTGAAATGGTGGGTTTAGAAGGACTGCAAACCTTATGTACCTTTATCATTGATAATGTCAAAGCACTGAGTTCGGAACAGATAAATGTACGACAAAAAGCCAAGAAAGTCTTAGAACAATGGCCAGATTTAGTTTTAGCTTATCTCAATTCGCCTTGTAAAAACAGTGTAGTTCCACTGGTGGAGCATTTCCGTCAATTAACATGGAATTCGCCTTTAACAGAAGAAGCGGCTTTTTCTCTATTAAACCAATTAACGGCAGGTTCAACGACGGAAGAGGATGCTGAAGGGTCAGAAGCTCATAGTCGTCAAACGAAAGCCACGCCTGAGGATGTTTTATTAACGATTCCTGAAGATATTCATCAAGAATTGTTGGAGGCTTATTTACAGGAAGCACCTCAAAATACTCAAGATTTTTCTGTCACTATTCAGAAAATTATTCAGTTTCCAGAAAGTTCAGAAATTAAGAAAGCCCAACGTATTGCCCATACCCTTAAAGGCTCATCGAATATCATCGGTATTAAGGGAATTGCCAATGTTGCTCATCATCTTGAAGATACTTTGGAATATCTCGCCAAACATCAGGTGGCTCCGCCTAAAGAATTGACGGACACCCTGGTTGAGGCGGCTGATTGTATGGAAATGATGGTTGATGCTTTGCTTGGTCAAGATGAAGCACCGTCACAAGCACAGCAGGTTTTGCAATCTGTGTTAGATTGGGCAAACCGTATTGATAAAGGTCAGCTTGATACCCCACCACCACCATCTGTACCTGAAAAAACGGCTACACCTGAAATATCTGAAAAAACGGAACAGGAAAAACCGGTATCAAAAAAACCAGCAAGCAGTGTAGCAGCAGGTACGCCTGAACAATTTTTAAAAGTGCCTACCAAAACGATTGATGAGTTGATGCGTTTGGTGGGTGAGTTATCCATATCGGTTGGGCAAATTCAAGAAAAATTGAAACATGTAGTACATAATACACGCACATTGACGGAACGAGATTTAATGCTTCAAAAGAAAACGTTTGAATTAGAAAATCTTGTTGATGTGCGTGGTATCACTGGTATAGAAAACCGTAATAAAGAGGCGGATAAAAATAAGCATTTCGATTCGCTAGAATTTGAGGAATATAATGAACTACATAGCGTTGCCCATAGTTTTATTGAGTTTATAGCGGATAATCGCGAGTTGGCTATATTGATGCGTCAGGAACTGAATGAATTGGAAACAATGTTTATTCACCAAGAACGTCTCAATAAAGACTTCCAAACCAACATTATGACAACACGCATGGTTCCTGTTTCTACAATTCTTTCTAAGTTACAGCGTAATATTCGTCAAACCTGTCGTATGACAGGTAAAAACTCGGATTTAGAGGTGAGTGGTACGGATATTATGATGGACAGTGATGTTTTGAGTAATTTGGCAGACCCTTTACAGCATATTTTGCGTAATGCCGTTGATCATGGCATAGAAATACCTGATGAGCGTGTTATTTTAGGAAAACCAGAAAGCGGTAAAATTAAGTTGAGTTTTTACCGCGAGGGCAATAATATTGTCGTCTGTTGTCAAGACGATGGTCAAGGGCTCAATTATACCAATATCCGTTATACGGCTATTCAACGCGGATTAATCACTGAAAATAAAGAGTTGACAGAACAGGACTTAGCGCGTTTAATTCTCACGTCTGGATTTTCAACCAAATCTGGCGTAACACAAGTTTCAGGGCGTGGCGTAGGTATGGATGTCGTGCATACGAATATTCGCCTGATGAAGGGAACGCTTGATTTGAGTTCGGAAACGGGCAAGGGGACGACGATTTTGATTAAGTTGCCCATGACGTTAGTCACAGTGCATGTCTTATTGGTGCGTGTTGGAACTCGTCAGTTTGGTATTCAGACTAATCATTTAGAACAGGCTATCGCGCCGGGCGCCGGAGAGTTTTACCGGGTAGGTGAAGAGTTCACTTTGAAAAAAGGCAAGAATCTTTATGCTTTAAAGTCCTTAGCAAAGTTATTAAATATACCTGATGCAACGGAGATTACTGAAGAAGAAACTCGTCCTCTCATTTTAGTGCATGAAGAAACGGGAATCACTGCCATTCTTGTCGATGAATTATTAGATACGCATGATCTGGTTATGAAAACGATGGGTAAATATGTCACTAACATTCGTGGTGTAGCGGGAGCCTCTATTCTGGGTGATGGTAGTTTAGTGCCACTATTAGATTTACCCGAATTATTGCGTTTACCCATACAAGCAGCAATGCCATTGGCTACGGCAAAAGATCAAGCAGAAAATGTGGTGCAAGCAACACCGCATATTATGATTGTTGATGATTCATTAAGTGTGAGAAAGTCTCTCTCTTTGTTAGTTGAAGATGCTGGATTTGAAACGCTATTGGCGAAAGATGGCTTGGAAGCGATTGAGGTGATGAGTCAAACGCGCCCCAATGTGATGTTGGTGGATATGGAAATGCCGCGTATGAATGGTTTAGAACTCACGGCTCATGTTCGTGCCACTCAAGAGACGCAAAAAATGCCGATTTTTATGATTACTTCGCGTACCACAGAAAAACACCGTGAGCAAGCCGAAGCGGTGGGAGTCAACGCTTATTTGACGAAGCCTTTTCAAGAGAATGAGTTGTTGAGCCTGATTGATCAAGCGTTAGCAGGGCAGGTTTAAGTTATGATTGAACCCAATAATCCACACTTTTTATATGTGTTACTGATATTTGATGGAAGAGTGATCTTGGTGCCTCAAGATGATGTACAGTCTGTAGAGGTTATTGTCGATCTGCAAAAGACTGACGAAATAGGAATGATCGGATGGTTTGCTGAACATAAACTAGAATCGCCCGTCTTTTGTCTCGCTGAAGATTTCTCTTTATTGTCAGAACTGCCAAAAAAACGTGAGTATTTTGTTTTGCTTAAAAATGAACAACAGTCCATGGGGATTACTTGCGATTTGGTAGAAAATATCAACTTTAAACGGGAACATTTTCAATTACAAGAGTTACCTTTTGTGATGAAAACCCCTGATTCACCTATCAAACAATTGCTGATTTATCAGGAAAAGATAGCTTGTGTTTGTAGTGGCCCTGCTTTGGTAAAGCATTTATATTCCGCGTTGGAACAAATTGAACATTCTAAACAAACGAATTAAGAGTTGAAATTGGAGTTCATTCGAGGCTAAAGTTTTTCTTCAAAAAACTTTAGCCTCGACTCTAATGCTTTAGCTTTGGACGTTTTTTGGAGTTCAACGCTTTAAACTTTGCAAAAGGAATCCAACACTAAATAATGGTTGAGCGACGCTTCCAACAACCTATTGGCCTGAGCCAATATTTTTCCACACCGGTTCAAGTGCTGACTATTTACGTTGGTATGAGGTTTTGTAGGGGCAAACCTGCGTGTCTGCCCGATATGGCATTGAATAGTAGGGTGGGAAACCGTTTTTTGGTGCAACGGCATTCCTCTCTAAAAAAATGCTAAAATGCAGAACACTAATCAAATCAACAATTTACAAAAACGCTTTTCTCAGAAACGAGAGATTTATCAACAAGCTGATTACATAGAAGCACAAACCCGCATTGATTTTATCAATCCTTTTTTTAGCGCATTAGGTTGGGATGTTGAAAATAAAGCCGGGCTGACAGAATCTTATCGACAAGTGGTTTATGAAGATAGACTGAAAATTGACAAAGCACCCTATAAACGCCCAGATTATAGTTTTCGCGTTGGCGGAGTGCGAAAATTTTTTGTTGAAGCGAAAAAACCCTCAATTTCTCTCTCCACAGATTCAGAATCAGCTTATCAAATTCGCCGCTATGGTTGGAATGCCAAATTATCGCTGAGTATTCTCACCAATTTTGCCGAATTCGCCGTTTATGATTGCCGCCTGAAACCCGAAAAAGAAGATGATCCCAGCATTGGGCGCGTGTGGTATCTCAAATATACCGATTATATTGAACATTGGGAAGAATTAGTTGAACGATTTTCTATTGATGCCGTTTGGCAGGGAAAATTTGATCACTATGCCGCAGAGACTGCGACAAAAAAAGGCGCTATCGAAGTGGATACCGCTTTTTTGAATGAAATGGAAACTTGGCGCGAAAAATTAGCGCACCATATTATTTCAAACAATACCAGCTTAACCCAGCGTCAACTGAACTCTGTTGTTCAGCAAACCATTGATAGAATTATATTTTTACGAATTTGCGAAGATCGGGGAATTGAAGATTATGGGCGTTTATTGGGCCTGACTAACGGCCCCCAAATTTATAAACGTTTGTTTGAATTATTCAATCAAGCTGATGAACGTTATAATTCAGGGCTCTTTCATTTTAGAGAGGAAAAAGGGCGCGAAGCGCCGGATACATTAACATCCCGTTTAAAAATAGGCGATGATGTCTTAAAAAATATCATTCAGAATCTGTATTACCCCATAAGCCCTTATGAATTTTCAGTCTTGCCAGCCGATATTTTGGGGCAAGTGTATGAACGATTTTTGGGTAAAGTCATTCGTCTGACAACAAAAAATAAGGCCGTTATTGAGGAAAAGCCCGAAGTCAAAAAAGCCGGTGGCGTTTATTACACGCCCCGTTATATTGTTGATTATATTGTAAAACAAAGCATTGGCAAGCTGTTGGATGAGAAAAAAGTGCAAGCCAATGGTGTTTTGAACAAACTACTGGGTAATGGCAAACTATCAAGCAGTCGCTTGAAAATATTAGATCCCGCTTGTGGTTCCGGTTCATTTTTACTGGGCGCGTATCAATTCTTGTTGGATTGGCACCTTGAACAATATTTACTTGAACCTGCAAAATGGATGAAAGGCAAAAAACCGCGTCTTTATCAAGCCATCGGTGGCACTTGGAAATTAACCCTTTCAGAACGCAAACGTATCTTATTAAACAATATTTACGGTGTTGATATCGATCCCCAAGCAGTAGAAGTGACTAAGCTATCTTTGTTATTAAAAGTCTTAGAAGATGAAAACAGTGTCATTTCACAACTCTCATTATTTAAAGAACGAGTTCTGCCCGATATAAATAATAACATAAAATGTGGTAATTCATTGATTGGACAGGATTTTTATCAAAAACAACAATTAGCACTGATAGATGAAGAAACGCAATATCGCATTAATGCCTTTGATTGGGAGAGTGAATTTTTTGACGTGATGCAAGCTGGGGGATTTGATGCCGTGATTGGGAATCCGCCCTATGTTCGCATTCAAACCCTGAAAGAATGGACCCCTTTAGAAGTCGAATTTTATAAAGTTCACTACCTTGCCGCCAGCGGTAATTATGATATTTATGTGGTTTTCGTAGAAAAGGGGTTGAATTTGCTTAATGACAAAGGCTATTTAGGTTTTATTTTGCCTCATAAATTTTTTAATGCCAAATACGGTGAATCGTTACGAGGCTTATTAGCCAAAGGTAAACATTTGGCAGAAGTGGTTCATTTTGGTGATCAACAAGTTTTTGCGAATGCGACAACTTATACCTGTTTATTGTGTTTGAATAAACAAGAGCAGGAATATTTCCATTTTGTCAAAGCACATCATTTATCTGCTTGGCAAAACGACTCAAAAACCGGTATAGCAGAAGACATTGAAACTGATAAGCTAACGAATGCAGAATGGCATTTTGTCATTGGGGCAGGCAAACCGTTATTTGAACGATTAAATAACATGCCAATCAAGTTAGAAAATATCACCGCAAAAATATTTCAAGGGCTGGTAACGGGTGCGGATGCCGTATTTATTATGGAAAAGGTGTCAGAAAATGGCTATCAATCGGCTATTACTGGAAAAACAGTTCAGATTGAAGCCGATATCATGCACCCTCTTTGCAAAGGTTCTGTCAATTTGAAACGTTATCAAATTATCAATGTGAAAAAATCAATTTTGTTTCCCTATCATTTAAAAGACGGAACAGCAAAATTATTATCAACGTCAAAACTACAACAACATTTTCCAAAGGCGTGGGCATACTTACTCAAAAATCAATCTCAGCTCGAAGCGCGTGAAGCGGGAAAATGGCAACACGAAAAGTGGTATGCTTTTGGACGATCTCAAAATCTCAGCGAGATGGAACAAGAAAAAATTTTAACTCCCAGTATTTCAAATCAAGCTTCATTTATTTTTGACAAAAGTCATTACTACTTTGTAGGCAGTGGTGGTGGAGGCGGAGGGGGTTATGGCATTGTTCTCAAAGAGCAATACCGTTCACTTTCTTATCTTTATTTACTGGCTTTATTAAATTCAAAACTACTTGACTGGTTTATCAAACAAATCAGTAGTCCGTTTAGAGGTGGATATTATTCGTATAATCGGCAATATTTGGAACCGATTCCCATCCGCACTATCGACTTCGACAATCCAACTGACAAAGCCAATCATGATCAACTGGTACAATGGGTTGAACAAATGCTCGCACTCAACAAACAACGGGCGGCTAACAACGATCCTCATACCATGAAAATCATCGAACGCCGAATTGAGGCGACTGATAAACAGATTGATCAATTAGTCTATCGCTTGTACGACTTAACAAAGAAAGAGATTGAGATTGTGAAAAAAGGTGCTTAAATGCATAACGCTAATCAAATCAAAATTTTAACTAAACGCTTTTCTCAGAAACGAGAGATTTATCAACAAACTGATTATAACGAAGCGGCGCATTGATTTTATCAATCCTTTTTTCACCGCATTAGGTACTCAACTTATTTTAAAATTGAAGAAAAAGCCGCTTTTTTTTCGAGGCTAATATTTTTCTTCAAAAAACGATTAGCCTTGAATCTTATCTCCAATCCTGTCGTTACTGTTTGGTTTCGAGGTTTTTGTTTTTCTTCAAAAAACAAAAACCTCGAAAACGAGAAACTTGAGATACAGAGTAATAAATAATGAGCGAAGAAGTTGCAAAATCCAGTCGAGCATGGCTATTAAACTTTGGTAATAACTTACTTGCCGCAGTGGGGCATCATGAAATGTGGCAGGTTCTTATTTCACCCAAGTTATTTGAGATACCGTTGACAACGCCTTATTCTCGTGAAGTTTTAATTTTTCAAAATCGCATTTTGCCTGTGTTAGAAGTGTCTCGTCTGCTAAAAGATAAAAAAACAATTCCAATCACGAATCCAGTTGTTGGAATCGCAGTCTATCAAAATGATCCAACAGAACCTATTCGTTATAGTTGTTTGCATTTAGCAACAGTGCCACAGAATATTTATGTTAGTGATGATCAGGCTTGTGATTTACCTGCCAATCAAGATTTTTGGGATCCTTTAGCACTTTCCTGTTTTTTTCTTGATGATAAGGCTATCCCAATTATTGATTTGGCTTATCTCTTTTCAGAGGAATTTAATATCAATGCGAATTAATTGAAATTGAAGTCCAACGCTTTGGGTGTTTTTGAGGCTAAAGTTTTTCTTCAAAAAACTTTAGCCTCAAATGGAGTCCAACGCTTTCGCTTTGGTACAGTTTTTGGAGTCCAACGCTTTGGTATTTTTAATAAACGTTTTTAAAATCAAATAGTTAAAAATTAATATGGTGTTTTTTCTGGACTCCAAAAAACACCCAAAGCTGAAACGTTGAACTCCAAAAAACACCCAAAGCTGAAACGTTGAACTCCAAAAAACACCCAAAGCTGAAGCGTTAGACTCCAAAAAACACCCAAAGCTGAAGCGTTGAACTCCAAAAAACACCCAAAGCTGAAGCGTTGAACTCCAACCTTATTCTCTAATATGAAACTATCTATTATTATACTCGCCGCTGGACTCGGAAAACGAATGCGCTCCGAGCAACCTAAAGTATTACATCGACTGGCTGATAAGCCCTTAATTCGTCACGTCGTGAACGCGGCTTTGACGCTTAAACCAGATAACATAAATATCATTTACGGCTATAAAGGAGAACAAGTCCGTAAAGCGATTACTGATACTCACATTAATTGGATTGAGCAAGCGCAACAATTGGGTACTGGACATGCTGTGGCTCAAGTCATGCCGAAAATTGCAGATGATCCCCTCGTGTTGGTGTTATGTGGTGATGTGCCATTAATCAGTCCGATGACGCTACAAACATTATGCTCACAAGCTGATGCGAATAGTTTAGGGCTACTGACTGTTGAGTTAGATAATCCACAGGGTTATGGACGAGTCATTCGCAATGCGCAGGGACAAGTCGAGCGCATTGTTGAAGAAAAAGATGCGAATGCCAATCAGAAAAAAATCAGAGAGGTGAATGCGGGCGTGTATTCCATTCCTGCCACCCATTTACGTCGTTGGTTAGCGTTATTAAACAATGATAACGCACAAGGCGAATATTATTTGACTGATATTATTGCTCTAGCAGCGCAAGAAAACTTGCCCATTCATACCACTAAAACTGACAATACCTATGAAGTCATGGGCGTGAATGATCGTACCCAATTAGCAACACTTGAACGTTATTATCAAACGCAACAAGTGAATCGTCTCATGCTTGCAGGGGTAACAGTGCTTGATCCTGCCCGTCTTGATATACGCGGTACAGTGCAGACAGGGCATGATGTTTCTATTGATGTTAATGTGATTTTTGAGGGGGAAATTATATTGGGTGATCGTGTCAAAATTGGTCCTCATACAGTCATACGCAATGCAAAAATAGGTGATGATGTTGAGATTTTAAGCCATTCTGTTATCGACGATGTTGTCATTGGCGCGGGTTGTTGCATTGGACCTTTTACCCGTTTACGCCCTGGCACCCTATTAGCAGAAAAGGTGAAAATTGGCAATTTTGTTGAAATGAAAAAATCGAAAGTGGCTCACGGCTCTAAAATAAGTCATTTAAGTTATATTGGTGATAGTGAAGTGGGTAGTGATGTCAATATCGGCGCTGGAACAATCACTTGTAATTATGATGGTGCAAATAAGTATAAAACCATTATAGAAGATAGGGTATTTATCGGATCTGATACACAATTAGTTGCGCCCGTGACAGTGGGGGCAGGCTCAACAATCGGCGCAGGATCAACCATTACTAAGAATACGCCGCCTGATGCCCTCAGCTTAACTCGTACTCGTCAAGAAACAATAGTTGGTTGGCAACGTCCTCGCAAGAAGTCTTAAATTTATTCAACATTTTGGAGTAACAACGCTTTAGCTTTGTTCTTTGGAGTAACAATGCTTTAGCTTTGTTCTTTGGAGTTCAACGCTTCACCTTTGAACAATTTATTCTTGATATTTGCATAAGTTTACCCTAAGAATAAAGCTTCCATTTGCAACAAAAGGGTTTATTTTTCTTGAGTGAAATTCCTTTAAGTGTGCTATTTGGCATACTCGCTTTTCTCATTTTAATTTCGGCATTTTTTTCTGCCTCTGAAACCAGCATGATGGCGATTAATCGCTACCGTTTACGTCATCTTGCGGCAAAAAAGCACCGTGGCGCACTGCGCGTTAATCAATTATTAGAACGCCCTGATCGATTAATTGGTGTGATCCTATTAGGCAATAACTTTGTCAATATTTTAGCCTCCTCAATTGCAACAGTGATCGCTATTGAACTGATGGGTGATGCGGGGATTGCAATAGCAGCAGCCTTACTAACTGTAGTGATTCTCATTTTTAGTGAAGTGACTCCTAAAACGATAGCTGCTCTTCATCCAGAAAAGGTTGCTTTTCCCGTATCGCTTATCATTAAACCTTTGTTAACCATTTTATACCCCTTGGTATGGGCGTTAAATGGCATCGGTAATTACTTGTTGAAATTACTTGGGATTTCTGAAAACAACCCAGATAGTCATCGTTTGAATTCTGAGGAATTGCGAACAGTGGTACACGAGGCGGGTGGCATGATTCCAAAACGCCATCAACAAATGTTGTTAGGCATTTTAGATTTAGAAAAAGTCACTGTAGAGGATATTATGATACCGCGTAATGAAATTATTGGTATCGATCTCAATGCGCCGCTTGATACAATTACTGAACAATTGGCAACGAGTCAACATACTCGTTTACCACTGTACAATGATAGCATAGACAATGTCGTGGGTATGCTCCATTTACGTAAGTTACTGCGCTTATTTAGGCATAGTGAATTAACTAAAGAGGCGTTGTTGGAAAAAGCGGCGCGTGAGCTTTATTTTGTGCCTGAAGGTACGCCTTTACATACACAATTACGGAATTTTCAAAGACATAAATTGCGTATTGGTTTAGTCGTCAATGAATATGGCGATATTCAAGGTTTAGTCACCCTTGAGGATATCCTCGAAGAAATTGTGGGAGAATTTACTACTGATCCAGATGCTTTGAATTTAGATATACATCCGCAAGGTGATAATACTTTTCTGATTGATGGCAGTATCACAGTGCGAGAATTTAATCGCACAATGCAATGGAATTTACCCACAGATGGCGCGAAAACCCTCAATGGCTTGATTTTAGATCATTTAGAAGTCATTCCTGAAGTTGGAACAAGCTTTCTTTTGGAAGGGCATCCCATAGAAGTTGTGCAAATAGCAAATAAGGCTGTGAAAATGGTGCGGATTCAATCTAATCGTTGGCAACCAAAAATTCCTGTGAAACAGGATTTAGAAGTTTAAGTTTTTGTAACTACTCAGCGGTTAGCCTTGAAATCAATTGCAAGGCTAAAAACTAAAGCAGGCTAAAGCCAGCTAAACGACTCAGTTTTTTTAGTCTGCTTAAGCAGACTTTAGCTTTCAGCCTTGAAATTGATTTCAAGGCTGAGTAGTTACGAAAATTTATTGTTATTGAGCCTCTTGCAAAACTCGCTTTTTCGAGCTTAGAAATCCGATTTTTTTCAAAAAATCGGATTTCTTAAATATCGTAAAATTTTTTTAATGTGTAAATAATTGAAAATTAAGGAAAAATTATTTTTTATCTCATTTGAAATACACTTTTTATCAAATTTTTTCAAAAAAAGCGTGACATTGCTAAAAAAATAGTGTACAATTCGTTCCCAGTATTAATTCGAGGTTCAAGTTTTTCTTCAAAAAACTTGAACCTCGAATCCAGTCGGAGCGTGGCGCAGCCTGGTAGCGCACTACCATGGGGCGGTAGGGGTCGTGAGTTCAAATCTCGCCGCTCCGACCATTTTTTCATTTTTTTGTCCAAAGCTAAAGCGTTGTACTCCAAAGCTAAAGCGTTCTATTCCAAAAACAAAGCTAAAGCGTTCTATTCCAAAGCTAAAGCGTTGTACTCCAAAATTTATACTCCAAAAAACAAAGCTAAAGCTTTGTACTCCAAAATTTTTCCATACTCCAAAAAACAAAGCTAAAGTTTTGCAAGGCAAACCCGCCTGATTATACCTATTATTAGGTGGATTTGACAGGATAATTTTTTTATTTGGGCAAATTGGCCTGAATTTCCGGTATCAGGGTTTGTAATATGCGGGCAAAATGACAGTATATTCAATATACGGGAAAATTGGCCTGATTTATCGGTCAATATCTAGGAATATTAGGGCAAATTGGCCTTATAATAAGTAGTTAGATTGAATCAGAAATTATGTTTTATACATATGGATGCAAAAAGACGCACCACTGATTTAAGCGTTAGAATACACGCCACATGACTATCAAATTTAAATCAATTTAATTAATGGAGACTATGATGAATAAAGTAATAACTTTAATTATAATGACTGGGTTATGTTCATTATCGCTATTAACTTTTGCAGACGAACCATCTATTTACATTGATGGTATATGGAAAAATAAAACAGAAGGAAAGAATTATTACTCTATACAAACAAATGCTAATCAAGTTGTTATGATTGATTTATCCGCTATTGAATCATCAAGTAATACTTTAGAATCATCATATATTGGTAATATTAATGATTTGCTTTTAAGTCGGATATCTCCAACTCAAGGTGTTACAAATCAGTTATATTTAAATTTTACCTCAGTTACAGATGGAACGATAACAACTATTTGTGAAGTTTGTACAGTTGTACCAATAGAAATTGAAAAGATATTTTAAATGGGGCTAACTCTTTTTGAACCGATTTTTCTAACTTTGCCTTGCACCCGACCTTGACGGTGGGTGAAGAGCGGTGTTATCCTGATGAAACGTTTCGCCCTTGCTACGCTTCTCCAAGTCGCTTTGGCGCGGGCTACACTCAGGATAACCAGTCGTTGAATCGGACACTTTACATCCTTGTCTAGTGCCGATTAACATAGGCGTTAGTGAAACAGTTGTATAGTTTATCAATTACTTTTACAGTTATTATCAGGGGCGGTCGAGATGATATTGGACAGAATACTTAACATCATGTTCAATGTCAGTTTGACCATTACAGTATTTTTCATTTTGAGGTTTATTATTATGATTAGAACTTATCAAGTCAAGTCTCTTATTGTGCTTACAATAATGACTGTGGGCTTGTTTAACTTGCCTGCCATCAGTGTGGCAAATTCCGATGTTTCTCACTTACCCACTGAAACAAGCACACCTTGCACCACTGGGGATTATTGCATCAATGCTAATGGTATATATATTCCACATTATTATCGTTGTAAGTCTGATGAGAGCTCATGTACAAACCTAGGGCACGGCAACATCAACTTAGAAGGTAGTATGATTTTGCAAAAGAATGGCTGGCTATTGTCTCTTTCTATACCTGAATTTGATCAGAATGTCCAATTCATTATACCTGAGTTGAATCAGAGTATCCAATTTACTTTTAATGGGAAGGGAGAAAGTGGATTTAGGATTGATTCTAGTACTGCTCACATCAAGGGAATTAATAGCCAAGGATGTAACGAAGAATTAAATACGTCTGGTCAAACATGTCAAAATTGGTTGGTAGAAATGTGGGTGGATATAAATACCCTTGTTGGTGCTGTGAAAATCGACAGTATTCTTCTTGATGTCCAAGGTGATAAAAGTTGGCAATTTCTCGGATTTTTACGAGTTGCTAGTCCATAAATCAATAAAGCATCTTCTGCTAACTATGTCTTGGAAGCCGACCTAGCGGCGGCTCAAGAACGATGTTAGCAATTCGTACAGTACAGTTATCCGCTATTTCAAACTAATCAGAGGAAATCTTAAAATGAAAAAATTTGTGTTAAGCATTATGGTATTACTCTTAACTTCTTTCAACACATTTGCTTGTAGCTGTGCACCTGCCCCGTATTTTTTTAAAGCAGTAACGAACATTTCCGTTGATGTGAATGTAGTTTTGCATATTAAAGTACTAAAGAATAATGATGATGGCAGCATTGACGCACAGGTGCTTGAAGTCTTTAAAGGTGTGGAAGATGCTTCTCAAATCAAAATTAGAGGAAATAATTTTTGCGGCCCAGTCCTAATAGGGTTTGACGATGGAACGGAGTGGATTATGCCATTAGCCAAGCTTAATGAACAGAATCAATATATTCATGTGTCGTGCCTTGATTCTCTACAGGTCAAAAAATTGAGTGTCACAGGATTTATTAGCGACCATTCCGAACAAACTTACACCTTGGAATCTTTTAGAGAGTTATGGAATCTCTATTACAGTGCATTGCAAGTTGGTCGGGAACAATGCACAACCGCTGCTTTAAGTAACATCTCCGGTATATGGGCTGGTACTGTAAATAGTAACTGGAATGGCCCTGACGCAAACTATGAAGATGAAATTTATCTGTCAATACGCAAAACTACAGATAACATAGCTGTAATCTTTTTATCTTCTATTGAAGCAACCAAAGACTTATTTTCATCAACTTATCTTGGAAAAGATTTAAGTAAACTGGACTCGTATGGTGTTAATGCATACTTTCCTGATTTTAATCCGGTTAAACAGTCATTAAACTATATAAACACCTCTTTTCCTATAGGAATAGAAATACATGAGGGTAGTCAATCAGGTATTATTCATATACTTTGCGATACATGTGGTTTAAGCTCGGTGATTGTGATACGTAAAATACTATAAAAAATAGCTTGTGTAGGATACCGTAAAACTCGTAAGCCGTATATACATGATTAATAAATTGTAATTTGGTAGGGTGCATAAGCAATAGCGTCATGCACCTTACTCTAACTTTATCTTGGAGGCGGACTTTCAGCCGCTCAAGAATGGTGTTAGTAGGTATGCTCGTTTGCACATTACTTTACCTGCTAACTTTGTCTTGCTCTCCGACCTAGCGGCGGGAGAAGAACGATGGTGCGATCAGTTTGACCTAAAGTATTGATTTATAATATTTTTTTGTAAATTTATAAAGAAAGGTCAGAGCGTGAAATGAGTGGTTATCATTTTATGTGATAACTCAAAAGATGTAGGAATAATTCCAGAAAATCGGAAGAAGCTTTTCCTAAATGACCTATAATTTAGCTAATACCCCTATTGGTAGGCAGTCAACCTTCTGGTAAAGCGGGGTGTAATGTGATGAAGGTACGATTAGCCGTGCTAACGAAAATAGGGGACACATTTATTTTTTTCCTCCAACATAATAGAAAAACGACTCGTCTGGACAAAAGATTTTAGCAAAAAATGCTTTGAAAATAAATGTGGTATGTCCCCTATTATATTGTTATAATAAGTAGTTATGTGACAAAAACGAGATCGTAGAATGGACTTTTCACCGATAATTAATCAAGTTGTAGGAGTTCTTTGGTATTTGATACCACTCGTCATTTTTGCTTATATCCTAAAGTCACCTTGGTTCAAGTCACCTTGGTTCAAGGGTGTGGCAGGTGAGTTTATCGTCAATTTTTCAGCAAAATTGATGCTGGATAAAGAAAAGTACCATTTGATAAAAAACGTAACTCTACCAACAGAAGATGGAAGCACGCAAATTGATCACATTATTGTTTCAATTTATGGAATATTTGTGGTCGAAACAAAAAAAAAGATTTTTTCTGGTTCCCACGCGCTGGCGTGGGAACCGATTCTGGACGCGCCAGCGTCCTGTGTAAGTAAACATCGACGCTGGCGCGTCGTCACTGCATTCCCACGCCAGCGCGTGGGAACGAGAAATTAATTCAAAAACAAGGACTCGATAAAAGTTGGGTATCATGGGCATGGAAACTTGTTAATACTCAAACTTGGATGAAGAATAAATAGGGGACAGACCACATTTTATTTGATATAATTAATGACTGGTTATAATTCTTTAATCTTATACTAATGTCTCGTCGTTCTCGTTTAAAACTTGATGGAATTCCAATACATCTCATTCAACGTGGCAACAATCGAAATGCCTGTTTCTATGCAGATGAAGATTACCAATTTTACCTTGAATCTCTTGATGGATATTGCCATGACGAAAAGGTGAAAGTACATGCTTATGTTTTGATGACCAACCACGTTCATATCTTAGTCACACCAACCGATGGAAATGGCCCATCACGGGTAATGAAACGATTAGGACAACGTTATGTGCAATACATAAATCGTACCTATCGACGGACTGGAAGTTTATGGGAAGGTCGTTTTCGTTCCAGTTTAGTTGGAGAGGAAAATTATTTTTTGGCTTGCCATCGTTACATAGAACTTAATCCAGTACGAGCCAATATGGTATCTCATCCAGCAGAATATCAGTGATCAAGCTACCGAGCAAACGCACAGGGCGAATTTGACCGAGTGCTATCACCCCATTCACTTTACGAAGAACTTGGAAACGATGCAACAGCCCGTCAAATAGCCTATAAAAAATTATTCTGTTCTGAGTTAGAATATAGTTTACTAAATGAAATTCGTCAGGCAACTAATGGAGGCTACGTGCTTGGAAGTGATAAATTCAAGCGAGAAGTCGCTTTAGCTATTGGTCGCCGAACTTGGCGTGGAATACCAGGAAGACCGCAAAAAGTACATTTGGAAGAAGGGCAAGGAACACTTCCATTTTGATAGCCGAGGTTGCCTCAAGAATAAATGTGGTCTGTCCCCTATTTTCTCCCTTTTGAATTTTCAGGAAAATGTCGGGTTACGTTTTTTTGCTTTGCAAAAAAAGCTAACCCGACCTACATAGCTAATTATACCTATTATTAGGTGGATTTGACAGGATAATTTTTTTAGAGGGCAAACTGGCCTGAATTTCCGGTCCCATGGTATGTAATATGCGGGCAAAATGACAGGATATTCAATATGAGGGCAAATTGGCCTGAATTGTCGGTCAATATCTAAGAATATGAGGGCGAATTGGCCTTATAATAAGTAGTTAGATTTCGCGAAGGATTTTCATGAAATTAAATATTTATCAAATAGATGCTTTTGCAAATAGAACTCTTGAGGGAAATCCGGCCGCGATAATACCACTTGATGAATGGTTATCTGATGAATTAATGCAAGCTATTGCGGCAGAAAATAATTTATCAGAAACGGCGTTTTTTGTTCCAACAACTGAAGGTTATCATATTCGTTGGTTTACCCCGGTTCACGAAGTGAATTTGTGCGGCCATGCCACAATAGCAAGCTCATACGTACTCTTTAATATGTTGGGGTACGATAAAGCAGAAATAGAATTTGAGTCAAAAAGTGGTAGATTGATTGTTAAGCAAAAAGGTGAGTGGTTGGAAATGAATTTTCCGTCGCAACCGCCTATAAAATGTGAAATTCCCCAACAGATACTAGACGTATTTAATGAGAAACCAGTTGAGTGTTTAAAGTCCGAAGATTATCTCGTAGTCTTTGATAATGAACAGCAAGTTTTCGATGCTAACCCAAATTATAGCCTTCTCTCAGAGCTAGAATTACGAGGCGTTACCATAACATCAAGATCAGAAAAATATGATTTTGTTTCAAGGTTTTTTGCGCCAAAATATGGAATTAATGAAGACCCAGTAACCGGCTCTTCCTTTACACAACTTATACCTTATTGGTCAAGCAAATTAAGTAAAAATAATTTGTTTGCAAAACAGGTTTCTAAACGAGGCGGTGAAGTGCAATGTTCTTATTTAGGTGATAGAGTACTTATTTCCGGCAAAGCAGCTAAATACATGGTTGGTACAATCGAAATCTAACAACACAATAAACTCTGACAATTGCAGGTTATTGTAGACGTTAACTCGTAAGCCGTATATATCTTGATTAATAAATTGTAATTTGTAGGGTGCATAAGCGATAGCGTCATGCACCTTATTTCTAACTTTATCTTGGAGGCCGACCTTCGGCGGCTCAAGAATGGTGGTGCGACCCGTTTGGCCTAGAGCATTGATTTATAAGAAGTTTTTGTAAATTGATAAAGAAAGGTCAGGACGTGAAATGAGTGGTTATCATTTTGTGTGATAACTCAAAAGATGTAGGAATAAGTTTGGAATTAAATCCAAACGAGCTTTCCTAAATGACCTATAATTTAGCTAATACCCCTATTGGTGGGCTGTCAACCTTCTGGTAAAGCGGGGTGTAACGTGATGAAAGTATGATTAGCCATGCTGAGATTTGCTAGGTAAATGGATATGGTTACGGGAGAAATTACTGCTATACGAAAACATCGTCATTGAGAATAGGGAATGCTAAGAAAGAACCTATATTTGGTAAGAAGATTCATATTCTAACGCCGTAAAAATATGATAGGAGTCGGTTTCGCAAGAAACATTACCACGGTGTAAAGGTTAAAACCTAAGCCAGGTAGGGTGGGCAACGTGGGTGCAACGGCACTTTTTTAATGAGGAAGCCGTTGCACTAAAAGGACTTTGCCCACCCTACCTGACTAATCAGAGGAAATCTTAAAATGAAAAAATTTGTGTTAAGCATTATGGTATTACTCTTAACTTCTTTCAACACATTTGCTTGTAGCTGTGCACCTGCCCCGTATTTTTTTAAAGCAGTAACGAACATTTCCGTTGATGTGAATGTAGTTTTGCATATTAAAGTACTAAAGAATAATGATGATGGCAGCATTGACGCACAGGTGCTTGAAGTCTTTAAAGGTGTGGAAGATGCTTCTCAAATCAAAATTAGAGGAAATAATTTTTGCGGCCCAGTCCTAATAGGGTTTGACGATGGAACGGAGTGGATTATGCCATTAGCCAAGCTTAATGAACAGAATCAATATATTCATGTGTCGTGCCTTGATTCTCTACAGGTCAAAAAATTGAGTGTCACAGGATTTATTAGCGACCATTCCGAACAAACTTACACCTTGGAATCTTTTAGAGAGTTATGGAATCTCTATTACAGTGCATTGCAAGTTGGTCGGGAACAATGCACAACCGCTGCTTTAAGTAACATCTCCGGTATATGGGCTGGTACTGTAAATAGTAACTGGAATGGCCCTGACGCAAACTATGAAGATGAAATTTATCTGTCAATACGCAAAACTACAGATAACATAGCTGTAATCTTTTTATCTTCTATTGAAGCAACCAAAGACTTATTTTCATCAACTTATCTTGGAAAAGATTTAAGTAAACTAGACTCGTATGGTGTTAATGCATACTTTCCTGATTTTAATCCGGTTAAACAGTCACTAAGTTACATAAATACTTCTTTACCTATACGGATAAATATACATGAGGGTGGTCAATCCGGCCTTGTTCACGTACTTTGCGATGCATGCAGTATAAGTTCAGTGATTGTAATACAGAAAATACTATAGAGTAGTGTTTTAATAATCGAAATAATTGCAAATAATTGAGGGCAGAGTAAAATTAATTCTAACTAAGCGAGCGTAGGATGGGTAGGAGCGAAGCGGCACCATTTCCAAATCAATGTCATCATCTTTATAATTGGTGGCTGTGGTGGGTTTCACTTCATTCTACCCATACGCATCAACTTAAAGAAATTTTAGTGGTTTCTCTCTTATTATATATAAGCTGGCAGCCGGGTAGGGTGGGTAAATGGTTTATCGTTGCCCACCTAAATAACCATAAATTAATTTTAACTTAGTCTTGGAATCGACGGATGCTCCAGAACCGTGTTAGTTTCAGAGAAAAGATGACAAATGAAAACTAATCAAATGATGACTGTAAAAATAGGAAACTTTGGGATTTTAGAAATTGGTCATAAAACAATGATGGGTAAAGTATCTCAAGTTTTAGAAATGGGTAATAGAAATAGAGAAGCAAAAAATATTGAGTCTATACCTGAGGTGGTTGCGAGTTTTTATGTGGTACAAAATTCCCTTAGATTTATCAATGTA